>JAFPBP010000266.1 GCA_017424085.1 Clostridia bacterium | reverse complement strand
GGGGGAGACCCTGCTGAAGGATCTCAGCGTTGTTTTTATTACGGGACACACGGCGGACAGCGCCGCGTTGCTTGATGCGAAAACAAAAATGCTGATCTGCGGCGATTGT
Source organism: Clostridia bacterium (assembly GCA_017424085.1). Classification (GTDB taxonomy): domain Bacteria; phylum Bacillota; class Clostridia; order Oscillospirales; family UBA644; genus RGIG995. Next base: position 3,130 of record JAFPBP010000266.1, on the reverse strand, counting down.
CTGCAGCTTTACGGTATTTTCGGCTCGGGCAAATGGGGTGCAAATATTTCGTTTTTTACGGAATACGAAGAGGCGATCTCCAAGCTTCGGATCTTAGATATTGATGCCATTCTTACCGCCCACGATTATCATCCCTGCGGCAGAATGTTTTTCGGGAAAGAGGCGATTTCTGCGGCGCTTGATGCTTGCCTCGCTCCCTTTGCTCGGATTCAGCAGCTGATCGATTCCGATCCGAGTGCGGACGACGAAACCGTCTGTGCGCGGTATCACTCCCAAGGGAATCTTCCGACCCTTGCGCCCCGTGTCGTTAAGCGATATCGGGAGACGAAATCGATCGCACCCTGAACGTGACGGAAAACAAATTGGGGGATTGACAAATTCCCCGATTTGTGATATACTAACCATAGGTAAGTTTAACTAATCTTTGCTTTTGAAAAGTAGGTGAAGAAATGAACGCAGACAGTAGTAGTAGGCCTTGTTGCACATGCCTGTTGAACCAAAACGTAATACATACGGGAAGGGCGTTCGTTGTCACCTTGCCTTATTTTGGACTGTAGTTTTTTACAGTTCCATTTTGGTGCGTGCGTATAAGGCTCCCTTCTCAGGAAGGGAGCATTTTTTTATGGAAAACAAAATCAATTTCAATGCCGAAGAGCGGGATTATCGCGCCGAAATTCTGGAGTTTATCCGCAGCGATAAGAGCGATCCCGAGCTGAAGCTTTTTCTGGAGGAGTATCACGATTACGATATCGCCTCGGTTCTGGAGGATCTGACGTCGGAGGAAAAAGAGCGGCTTTTACGCATTCTCGGCAACGAGGGAATGTCCGACATTGTCCCCTTTCTGGAAGACGCGGGAGACTATCTTTCGGAGCTGGATGCGGACGAGGCTGCCGACATCATTGAGCAGATGGACGCGGACGAGGCGTTGGAGGTCTTGGACGATCTGGACGAAGAGATTCGTCAGGAGGTTCTTGATCTGATCGAGGATGAGATCAAGGAGGATATCGAGCTTCTTGATTCCTACGATGACGATGAATTCGGCAGCAAAATGAGCACGAATTACATTTCTGTCTGTCGGGACGCGAGCGTGAAGACGGCGATGAAAACGCTGATCTCCGAGGCTCCCGAAAACGATAATATCTACACCATCTTCGTCACCGATTCCGACGGGAGCTTTTACGGCGTCATCGATCTGAAGGAACTGATCGTCGCCCGAAGCGACACGCCCTTGGAGGATCTGATCTATACCAACTTCCCCTACGTCTATGATAAAGACAGCATTTCCGAAAATATCGAGCATTTGCGCGGATATTCCGAGGCGCTGATTCCCGTGGTCTCCTCCGAAAGCGGTGCTCTGGTGGGCGTCATTACCTCCATCGACATCGTGGAAATGGTGGACGAGGAATTGGGGGAGGACTACGCGAAGCTGGCGGCATTGCCTGCGGAAGAGGAGAAGGATGAGCCCCTCTTTACCAGCATGCGAAAGCGGGTCCCCTGGTTGGTTATTCTGCTTTTCATGGGGCTTGGCGTTTCGGTGATCGTAGGTCTCTTTGAGGGCGTCATTGACGAGCTTCCCATGATCGTAGCGTTTCAATCTCTGATCCTTGGTATGGCGGGTAACGTGGGTACGCAATCGTTGGCGGTCACGGTCCGCTCTCTGGGCGGCACCGAGGACATGACCTGGAAGGAACATTTCAGGATCATCGGAAAAGAGACCCGCGTGGCTCTGTTGAACGGGGTTGCTCTCGGGCTGTTTTCCTTGGTGATCGTGGCTCTTTTTCTCGGTTTCTCGGGAGGGGACGGCGCTTCGGTTGCCCTTGCCACCGCAGGGTGCGTCGGTACGGCGTTGTGCTTTTCCATGACCATTTCGGGTTTTACGGGTGCTGCAATTCCCATTTGCTTTTCCCGTCTCGGCATCGACCCTGCCGTGGCGTCGGGGCCCCTGATCACCACTGTCAACGACCTTGTCGCCGTCGTCAGCTATTACGGTCTGGCGTGGGCGCTGCTTCTGAATTTCGGAATGTGAATTAATGAATTTGCTTCAGAAAGGCGGAAATTCCTATGGTTACTGCGTCCGAGATCCATTCCTTTTTGGCTCGCAATGGTATTCCCACGAGTGCGACCGTGGTGGTTCACACCTCTATGCGCTCTTTGGGCGGCGTGGAGGGCGGTTGTGACGGGTTGATCGACGGCTTTACCTCCTATTTGACCGACGGATTATTTATCGTTCCAACCCACACCTGGGCGAACGTGGGTTCCGCTCAACCGATTTACGACGTGCGCTCCACCATGCCCTGCATCGGTGCCCTTCCCTCGGTTGCGGCGTTTCGCAAGGATGGCGTACGCTCCCTGCACCCGACTCATTCGGTGGCGGCGTTCGGGGCTCGGGCGGCGGAATTCGTGGCGGGAGAAGAGAATGCAATGACCCCCTGTCCCGCAGACGGCGTATGGGCGCGACTTTACGAGGAGGATGCAACGATCCTTCTCATCGGCGTGGGCTTAAACCGCAATACCTTCCTCCATTCGGTGGACGAGGCGTTGCAGCTTCACGATAAATTGGTGGATCCCATCCCTCTGACTATCGTGGATTTCGATGGAGTTGAGCATTCGGTCTCCTTCCGAAAGCACGGGAAGACAGGCTCGGAGAATTACGGAAATTATCGCATCCCCATGGAGGAAACGGGCGTTCTTCGTTACGATCGTCTCGGGGACGCTTTCGTGGGAATCTGCTCCGCCCGCGGTGCCTTCGATCTGGTTCGTCGGGTGTTGACCCGTTCCCCGGAGGATCCCTTGAATTGCGAAAAGGAAATTGCAAAAGAGTATTATCTCTAAAGAGAGGTTGTTGTCAAAATGTTGGAACAGTTGAAGGAGAAGGTTCTTCGTGCAAACCTTGCGCTTCCCAAGTACGGACTCGTGACCTTTACGTGGGGAAACGTTTCTGGAATCGATCGCGAGACGGGGCTGGTCGTGATCAAGCCCAGCGGCGTGGAGTACGATACCATGACGGCAGACGATATGGTCGTTGTTGACTTGGACGGGAACGTGGTGGATGGGAAGTGGAATCCCTCCTCCGATACCCCCACGCATTTGGTTCTGTACCGTGCCTTCCCCAAGATTGGAGGCGTGGTCC
>JAFPBP010000028.1 GCA_017424085.1 Clostridia bacterium | reverse complement strand
GGTGGAATGGGGCGCCTCCCATGCAACCCATACCTTCAACGCCATGGTCGGCATCCATCATCGTGATCCCGGCACCGTGGGCGGTGTTCTTACCTCTCCCGAGGTCTACTGCGAGCTGATCGCCGATACCTTCCACGTGCATCCCGGTCTGTTCTCCATGATGTATAAATTGAAGGGAGATCACCTTGTGGTTATTACCGACTGCATCCGTGCGGGCGGGCTGAGCGAAGGAGAGTACACTCTGGGCGGTCAGGCGGTCACGGTGAAGGGCATTGAATGCCGCCTTGCCGACGGAACCATCGCAGGCAGCGTACTTAAAATGAATAAGGCGCTGAAGAATTTCGTGGAGAACACCGATCTTCCCCTGTGGGAGGCGGTCAATTTGGTTTCCCGCAACCCCGCAAACTCGGTCAACGCTCACAGCAAGGGCACCCTTGAAGTTGGTAAAGATGCGGATATCGTTTTGTTCGACGATTCCTTCGACGTGGTTTCGGTCTTCAAGATGGGCGAAAAGAAATTCTGATTTCCAAAAAGATCACGAGGCACCGTTTTTCGGTGCCTCGAGTTTTTATATTCTGTTGGATGCCTTGATTTCATTCAGAAGATTTTTTGCGTATTGGGTAAAGCCCAATGCGTTGGGGTGCAACTGATCCTTGACGTAGAAGTCCGCGTGGTGGGGGACAAGGTCGATTCCCTCGATCACTGTGATCTGCTCGTGTTTTTTTGCTTCCGCACGAAGAACGGCGCGATAATCCTCCAAGGTTCCCAACGCCTTCTGCACGTCCTCTGCGCCGTTGCCTCTCCAGATGGGGAGAATCACGTAAATGACCGAATCCTTATGGACTTGGGTCAGCTTTTGCAGGAATTCCTTCATTTGCCGCAATCCGTTTTCTGCGTTAAGAACGCACCAGTCGTTGGTTCCGTAGGCAACTGTGACGATGTCTGCGGCAACGGGATAATTCTCGTCGATCATCAGAGGCTGGAAGCGCTCGCCGCCGATTCCGAGATCGTAAACGTTTGCGTCAAGGGCGGCGCCCAGCAGGTTTACGTAGGTCAGTGAGGGCTCCTTTGCCGTATAGCCTTGGGTAATGGAATCCCCGTACGCCACGTAATTCAGTTTCTTTTCCGTGGGACGGAAGACCGTTGCGTTCATAAGCTCCACGTTTCGAATGCCAGTTCCGCTCAGATTGGGGAAGTACAGACGAACGGTCTTTTCGCCTGCGGGAAGAGCCTCGTCGTAGATTCCTTCCTCGGCGCCGTCGTAGGCATCGGTTCCCACGTGGGTGACCATCTTCCCATTGATAAAGAGATCAAAATAGTAGAAGCATTGGGAGGATGCCTTGATTTCTTTGTATTCAAACCGAAGGTGCTCCGCATCGGTGACAAACTCAAGATACATCCCCGAGCTTCCCCATTCCTTGCCCGAAAATTCCGTTGTTGCATAATATTCTCTCTGCTTCTTCGTGAAGCGGAGGAAGAAGGTGTATCCGTCCCGTTGTTCGGTTTCTACCGCGCCGTGCACGGCAAGGGACAGTTCGTTCTGATTCAGTTTCATATGGCTTGATCCTTTCCGATTTTCTTCATTATATCACAAATCCTTGCTTTTGTCAATCGTCCTTCCGGTTTGTCAACTTGCAAAACACCCCTTGACAAACCGCAGATTTCGGTATATAATATACGTATAAGTGCATTTTACAGTATACCATCTTTTTCAAACTTTTTCAAGTCTTTTCAAAAAAAATTCGGAGGATTCAGTATTATGGCAATCATTACTATCGTCGGCTCGGGTATGATGGGCTCGGCTCTGGCATTCCCCGCCGCAGAAAACGGGAACGAGGTCCGCCTCGTGGGAACTCATTTGGACCGTGAGATCATCGAGACCTGCATCAAAACGGGTCGTCACCCCAAATTTACCGCAGATTTTCCCTCAGGCGTTACGTATCATCAGATTGAAGAGCTGGAAGCGATGCTGGACGGTGCCGATCTTGTCATCGGCGGTGTCAGCAGCTTCGGCGTGGATTGGTTCGGCGATTACGTTTTGCCCAAGATCCCCGAATCGGTTCCCGTTCTGACCGTCACCAAAGGTCTGATGGATCTTGACGACGGAACCCTTCTGACCTATCCCGCCGTCTGGAAGGAAAAACTGGATCGGATGGGGAAGAAGCTTTCTTTGAATGCCATCGGCGGTCCCTGCACCTCCTATGAGCTTGTGGCTCACGATCAGACCGAGGTCGCCTTCTGCGGTGACGATCTTGAGATTCTTCGGAAGATCAAAACCATGATGGCAACCGATTATTACCATATCAGCATCACCACCGACGTGGTCGGCATCGAAAGTGCCGTTGCCCTGAAGAACGGCTATGCATTGGGCATTGCGCTGACCATCGGCGTCAATCAGAAAAACTTTGGGCTTGACAGCGAACTGCATTTCAACTCTCAGGAGGCAGTCTTCGGGCAGGCGGTCAAGGAAATGTCCAAGCTTCTGGATT
>JAFPBP010000265.1 GCA_017424085.1 Clostridia bacterium | reverse complement strand
GCTCAGGGAATTTCCGCCATTCCTCCCCTGTTTTTCAAGTACGATACCAACGACATTTATCAATATTATAAGGCGCTTGCCAATGCGGTCCACATCCCCTTGATGATCTATTACAATCCCGCCGCAGGCTTTGCCATCAATGCGGACATCGCCGCCCGCCTCTTTGAGATCGACAATCTGACCTCCATCAAGTGGACCAGCCCCGACTATTTCGGCATGATTCGCTTGAAGGATCTGACCCACGGGGAGATGAATATCATCAACGGACCCGACGAAATGCTTCTCATGGGGCTGTCCGCAGGGGCTGACGGAGGCATCGGGACCACTTATAACTATCAGATGGAGACTATTCGCCGCGTCTACGATTGCTTCTGCAACGGAGATATGGAGGGCGCCCGTGCCGCACAGACCGAGGCGGATCGGGTGATTGCGCAGTTGTTCAAGTATACCACCATTCCGGTCTCCAAGGCGATTATGGAGCTGCAGGGGTATGACGTGGGCTACGCCGCCTTCCCCATGAAGCGGTATACCGATGCGGATAAGCAACAGATCGCCGCCGACTTCCGCGCCGCAGGCTTAAAAATCTGAAAAAGAGAACTGCCGATCGAATCCGATCGGCAGTTTATTTATTTCGCATCCTTGTTCCGCCCCGTTGTGAGGAAAAATTCCTCCGTGAAGACGTTTTTCCCTGTTTCCGTCCTTGATACCCCTTGCTTTTTTTGCAAAAGTATGATATAATAAAACGATATGTTCTGAAAGGGGAGTTGTTATGCGCTCCGAGCGAAGGACCCTTCGTTGTACCTCCTGCGGAAAGGAGTTTCCCGCCCGCGTGATCCTGCGGGTGGATTACGGCAGACCCGAGGATCGGGATGCCGATCTGACCGATGGGAGCCTGTTTACCTTCCGTTGCCCCCATTGCGGGAAGGATACCTATGCCAATCATTATCTGTTGTGGGTGGATGAGGGGCGCACCGTTGCGGTCTGCAATCTCACCTGCGAGGAAGAGAAAAACGCCGTGGACGAGGCGTTGTCTGCGCTGAACTCCTTCGGCAGGGAGACGACTCTGCGTCGCCGCTTCGTGCAATCTCCCGCCCGTCTTTGCGAAAAGGCACAGATCTTTTCTGCGGGGCTGGACGATCGGGTTGTTGAGATCGTCAAGCTGTATCTGGCGGAGGAGGTGCGCCGCACCCATCCCGAAAAAACTCTGACCGACGTCTTGTTCTATCCCGACGGCGATGGGTACGGAGTGTTGTTCCAATGCCCCGATGGGGATCTGTCGGTTCGGATCGACAAGGAGACCCTCGCCGCAGCCTCGGCGCAATTTCGTTTTTCCCAGCCCGCCCCCGAGGTGGTAGACGCCGCCTGGGCGATTTCCTATCTCACGGGAGGCAAGGGCTGATGTTGAATCTGCGTCAAACCGAAAAGGAATTTTTGTTGCCTCATCTGATGCTCGGGGGCGTTGCGGTGGACTTTACCATGGGAAACGGCAACGATACCCTGTGGCTTTCGGAGCAGGTGGGGCAGACGGGTCGGGTCTATGCCTTTGATATCCAGCCCGAAGCCGTGGCGCGCACCGCCGAGCGCATGAAGGCGGAGGCGCCCTTTGAAAATTACACCTTGATCTGCGATTCCCATCACAGAGCGGCGGATTACGTCAAAGCTCCAATCTGCGTCGGGATCTTCAATCTGGGCTTTTTGCCCGGTGGGGACAAGGGCATCACCACCCTGCGGGAAACCACCCTGCCTGCGGTGCAGACGGCGCTGACCCTGCTGGCGCCCAAGGGAGCGCTTTTGGTTGCTGTCTATCCGGGGCACGAGGAGGGGCGGCTGGAGGGAGAGCTTCTGCAGGAGCTGTTCTCGTCCCTGCCTCAAAAGCAATACAGTGTTGCCTGCCTTCGCATCGTCAACGCCCCCGATTGCCCCTTTTTCTATCTGATCGAAAAGAACAAGTGAGGTTTTTTATGACCGAAAAATTATACGACGCCGACGCCTATCTGTGGGAATTTTCCGCCACGGTGGTGGAGTGCCATGCCGCAGGCGACGGCTTTGACGTGATTCTGGATCGCACCGCCTTTTTCCCCGAGGGGGGAGGGCAGGCAGGCGATGAGGGCACGCTGGACGGCATTCCCGTGACCGACGTGCAGATCTCCCAAGGAATCGTTTCCCACCGCACCCCGTCGCCCTTTTCCGTGGGCACGCAGGTGACGGGACGTGTCTGCGGGGAGGAGCGCTTCCGTCGAATGCAGAATCATTCGGGCGAGCACGTGGTGTCCGGAATCGTTCACAGCCTGTTGGACTACGAGAACGTGGGCTTCCATCTGGGGGACGGCGCCATGACCATGGATTACAGCGGAGAGTTGTCGTCCGAGGATCTGCGGCGGGTGGAGGACCTTGCCAACCGCGCCGTATGGGAGAATCGCCCCATTCGTTGCTGTTACCCTTCCGAGGACGAGCTTGCGGCGCTGAGCTATCGCAGTAAAAAGGAATTGACCGAGGCGGTCCGCATCGTTACCGTGGAGGGAATCGATACCTGCGCCTGCTGTGCGCCTCACGTTCGGTCCACGGGAGAAATCGGGGCAATCGTGATCACGGACGCCATCCGCTGGAAGGGAGGCACCCGCTTGACCGTGCGGTGCGGCTCGGATGCGCTGGCGGAATACCGCGCCCTGCGGGAGGACGAAAAATCCCTCTCCAATTTGTTTTCCGCACCTCGGGGACAGATTTTCCCCGTTGCGGAAAAACTGCAAAAGGATTACGCCGACCTGCGCCGTGCCTACGGGCGGGCGGGGAAGGAAAACGCCCTGCTTCGGCTGGAGGCGCTTCCCGCCTGCGAGGGAAATCTCTGTCTCGTTCTTCCCGATGCCGATGCCGATACCCTGCGTGCCGCCGCAAACGGGGGGATCGAAAAATGCACGGGTGCCTTCGTGGCGCTCAGCGGCAACGATGCGGAGGGCTACCGTTACGTGATCTCGGCGCGCGGCGGACTTCGGGCAATGACCAAGGCGATCAACGGGGCTCTGAACGGACGGGGCGGCGGAAGCGACGTCATGATTCAAGGCTCCTTCAACGCTTCGGAGCAGATTATTTGTGATTATTTTAAGGAGTTTCAGATATGATCAACGTCAACGATTTGAGCTTTAATTTTGGGGGACAGCTGCTGTTCAAGCACGTGGATCTGCAGTTTACGTCCGGCAACTGTTATGGAGTCATCGGCGCCAACGGGGCGGGAAAATCCACCTTTTTGCGGATCCTGTGCGGAGAATTGGAGCCCACGGGCGGCTCGGTCTCCATCGCCCCCGACACCCGCATGTCGGTTCTGAAGCAGGACCACTTTGCCTATGACGCCTATACGGTCCTCGATACGGTCATTATGGGCAACCCCAAGCTGTACGAGGTGATGAAGGAGAAGGACGCCCTTTACATGAAGGAGGATTTCTCCGACGAGGACGGAGTCCGCGCCTCGGAGCTGGAGGGGATCTTTGCCGAAATGAACGGCTGGGAAGCGGAATCCGATGCCTCCCGCCTCATTCAGGGGCTGGGCTTGTCGGAGGATCTTCTGTACGCCACTATGGCGGATCTGAAGGAAAGCGAGAAGATCAAGATCCTGCTGGCGCAGGCGTTGTTCGGAAACCCCGATATTATTCTGCTGGACGAGCCCACCAACGGTCTGGACATTGACGCCACCGTGTGGCTGGAGGATTTCCTCAGCGACTATTTCGGCACCGTTCTCGTGGTCTCCCATGACCGCCACTTCCTCAACGACGTTTGCACCAATATCGTGGATATCGACTATTCGGGCATTAAAATGTACGTGGGCAACTATGAATTTTGGTACGAATCCTCCCAGCTGATGCAACGGCTGATCAAGCAGCAGAACAAGAAAAACGAGGAAAAGATTCGGGAGCTGCAGGAATTCATTTCCCGCTTCTCCGCCAACAAATCTAAGTCCAGACAGGCGACCTCCCGCCGAAAGCTGCTGGAAAAGCTTTCCGTGGAGGAAATTCCCGCTTCCTCCCGCCGTTATCCCTTCATCGGCTTTGAGCCCGATCGGGAGGCAGGGAAGGACATTCTTGAGGTAAGCGGACTTTGCAAATCCCTCAACGGTCAGCCCCTCTTTACCAACCTGAGCTTTACGCTGAACAAGGGGGAGAAGGTGGCTCTTCTGGGCAACGAGCTGGCGATCACCTCTCTGTTCCGCATTCTGATGGAGGAGGAAGCCCCCGACGCAGGGGAGTTCAAGTGGGGACAATCCATCACCACCTCCTATTTCCCCCACGATAATACCGCTTATTTCGATGGATGCAGCTCTTCCATTATTGATTGGATGCGGCAGTATTCCAAGGATCAGACCGAGAGCTATCTGCGGGGATTCTTGGGGCGCATGCTCTTCTCGGGGGATGCGGTCTTCAAGCCCGTGAACGTGCTTTCGGGCGGCGAGAAGGTTCGTTGCATGTTCTCCCGCATGATGATGTTCGGCAGTAACTTCCTGCTGCTGGACCAGCCTACCGACCATCTGGATCTGGAATCCATCACCGCTGTCAACGATGGACTCACTGCCTTCAAAGGCGGGTTGATGCTGGCGACTCACGACTATGAAATGATGAATACCGTCGCCGATCGGATCATCGAGATCCTGCCCGACGGCGTTCTGGATTACGCAGGCAATTACGAGGAATTCATTGCTTGGAAGAAAGAAAAGGGGTTGCTGTAATGCACTATGCTGTCAATCTTTCTGCCTGCTCGAAAAAAATGAATCAGCGAGAACTGATTCCTTACGTGAAAAACGCAGGCTTCGATTCCTGTTTCTGCGACGGAGGCGTTGCCGAGCTGGCTCCGCTGATCCGTCGGGAGGGCTTGCTTCTCCAATCGGTCCATGCTCCCTTCGGAAACGTCCACCACATGTGGGAAGAGGGGGATGCGGGGACAGATGCGCTGAACGAGCTGATCTCCTGCCTTGAGGAGTGTGCCCGCGCCGAGGCTCCCGTCATGGTCTGCCACGTGTTTATCGGGTTCGGGGAAGAGCATCCCAACGCTTTGGGTGTGGATCGGTTCGGGGCGCTGGTGCGCCGCGCCGAGGCTTTGGGCGTGAAGATCGCCTTTGAAAATACCGAGGGAGAATCCTATCTGGCGGCGATAAAAGACGTCCTTTGGTCCTCCGATCATGCGGGCTTCTGCATTGATACAGGGCACGAAATGTGCTATAACCGCAGTCGGGATCTGATTTCCCGCTACGGTGCCGACGGCAAGGTCTTCGCCACCCATCTCAACGACAACCTCGGCATTACGGGGGATCGGATCTTCTGGACCGACGACGCCCATCTGCTGCCCTTCGACGGCGTTGCCGATTGGCAGGGCATTGCCCGCCGTCTGTCCGCCGCAGGCTGCCCCGACACCTTGACCATGGAGCTGACCCTGACCAACAAGCCCGAACGGCATACTCACGATCGCTATGATCCATTGTCGGTTCCCGAATTTCTGGAGCTGGCGTTCCAGCGGCTCAAGCGCTTTGAGGCTATGCTGTAAATTTTAACATGAAACAAGAGCAGAGAACAAACGTTCTCTGCTCTCAGCTTGTCGATAAACCCTAAAAAGAATCTTTTTGTCCCATACAATCCCTCAGTCACGGCATCCGCCGTGCCAGCTCCCTTTGCACAAGGGAGCCTTGCTTCTGTGCACGAACATTCTGTTATTTTATGATCCGAGAGTTGCTCTTGAATCGTGAAAAAAAACGTTGAGAATTGCACTAAAATTAAGCCTCCCTTGTGTAAAGGGAGGGGGACCACGAAGTGGTGGAAGGATTGTTTGGGGCACAAACCTGCTTTTATTATCCGTCGAATGTATGCTCAAAAAATTATGTTTTCGAAAAAACAGAGCAGAGAACAAACGTTCTCTGCTCTTTGCGTTATTCGGAATCAATTACTCGGCTTTCTTCTTTTTGATGAAGAGGAAGGCGACCACGCCTGCCACGACTACGACCGCAATCACGACCCCGATGATCAGCCCAACATTGTTGGGACCTTTCTTGGGAGGTACAACGGTGGGACGGTTGGTGTTGGTGGGTTTGTTGGTGGAGGAGGGCGCTTCTACGGTATCTCTGGTGTTGTCCAGAGATACATCGGAAATATCGCCCACGTCTTCGTTGATCTCTTCATAGGTGATGGTGTTGGACATTTCAACTGCGTCAGTTGCCTGATCGCCCATGGCACCGATGTGGATGTAAACGCGCTCGTTCTTTGCAACCCTAAAGGTGACCGAGTAGGTCTGATCCTCGATGGAGGAGATGGAGATGTATTCATCTGCACCCTCGGGGAATACCTTGCGATTCTCTACGTAAACGGCAAGGGAGGTGGGGGTTGCGGAGGATCCCTCCTGTGCGAGGAACTCAAATGAGCGGCGGATGGTGGTATCCAGCTTGATGGTGCCGCCGGAGGGGCAATAGAAGACCTTTACGATGTCAGCCAGCTCGCCGGGATGGAAGTTCGAACCCTTGCTGCGGGCTCTTGCGTAGCCGATGCCGGTGTCACCGGGAACTCTGTTCCAGGCGTAGTCTCCGTCGGGGGTGATGGTGGTGTCCATGTAGTAACCGGGGCGATTGATGGGGTGAACCTTGTAGCTCCAGAGACCGTCCTGGCTCCAGCCCTTGTTGGTGATCCATTGCGCGTCGGTGTCGGTGCCCTTGTTCCACTCAAACTTCATGCCAACGGTGACTTCAATGTCGGTTTTGGGGTTTGTCGATTCCGCATTTGCAAGGCTGCCAAATGCAACGGCAAAGGAAACGGCGATGCAAAGGGTCAAAATCATTGCGAGAATTTTTTTCACGGGAGTCCCTCCTATTTTTTTTATATATACAAATTATAGCATAATTTCCCTGATTTGTCAAGGGGTGGATTGCCTTTGTTTTTATTGATGCATAAAAAGAGCAGAGAACGATCGTTCTCTGCTCTTTGAGTTATTCGAAATCAATTATTCGGCTTTCTTTTTCTTGATGAAGATAAATGCGACTGCGCCGACTACCACGACCACCGCTGCCACGATTCCGATGATCAGTCCAACGTTGGGACCGTTATCCTTGGGAGGCACAACGGTGGGACGGTTGGTGTTGGTGGGCTTGTTGGTGGAGGAAGGAGTTTCCACGGTATCTCTGGTGTTTTCCAGCGTTACGTCGGAAATGTCATCTGCAACCTCGTTGTTGATGGCTTCGTAGGTGACGGTGTTGGACATCCATACCTCGTCGCCGTTCTGATTTCCAATAGCACCGATGTGAATATAGACCCGTTCGTTCTTCTTCACGTCGAAGGTAATGGAGTAGGTCTGATCCTGCGTGGAGGTAATGGACATGTACTCGTCAGCGCCTGCAGGGAAGACCTTGCGATCTTCTACGAAAATGGAAAGGGAGGTGGGAGTTGTGTAGCTGCCTTCTTCTGCCACAAATTCATAGTTGCGGCGGATGACGGTGTCCAGCTTGATGGTGCCGCCGGAGGGACAGTAGAAGATCTTTACGATGTCTCCCAACTCTCCGGGGTGGAAGGATCCGCCGTAGTTCCCTGCGCGTGCATAACCTAAGCCGGTGTCACCGGGGGTTTTGTTCCATGCGTAATAGGGAGTAAGGTCCCCTGTGATGAACATGTCCATATAGTAACCGGGACGGTTAATGGGGTTTACCTTGTAACTCCAAAGGCCGTCAGCGCTGTGCCCCTTGTTTGAGATCCACTGGGGAACGGTGTCGGTGTTCTGATTCCATTCGAATTTCATCCCTACCGTGACTTCCACGTCGGTTTCTTCCGCATCGGCAAAAAGTACCGCGCAGGTTACCGTGGAGACGGAGAGGACGAGCATCAAAAGAAGTGCGAGAATTTTCTTCATCAGTATACTCCTTACAGATTTTTTCTTATTATGGCATATTTTTTCGTCTTGTGAAGGTGAAAAGAAGACGGAAGAAAGATCTTCCGTCTTCAAACGTGTTTCAACGAAATTATTCAGCGGAACTGTTCTTCTTCTTGATGAAGATGAAGGCTGCCGCACCGCCGACCACGACCACCGCTGCCACAATTCCGATGATCAGACCAACGTTGGGACCGTCATTTTTGGGGCGACCAATGGGATCACGGTTGGTGTTGGCGGGTCTGCTGGTGGTGGAGGGGGCTTCCACGGTGGGACGGGAGGTGGTGAGAGTAATGTCGGTGGGGTCTGCAACACCGTCGTTGACAGCTTCGTAGGTTACGGTGTTGGACATGACAACGGCGTCGCCGCTCTGCTGACCGATGGCACCGATGCGGATGTAGACGCGCTCATTCTTCTTTACGTCGAAGGTAACGGAGTAGGTCTGATCCTCAGCCTTGGTGATTGCCATATACTCGTCGCCGCCCTCGGGGAAGACCTTGCGATCTTCAACGTAGATAGCCAGAGAGGTGGGAGTGTTTTCGGAGCCTTCCTGAACGACGAACTCGGTTGCACGACGGATGATGGTGTCCAGCTTGATGGTACCGCCGGAGGGGCAGTAGAAGACCTTGACGATGTCGGCGTCGGTGCCGGGATGGAAGTTGGTACCCAAATCACGAACGCGAGCGTAGCCCAGTCCGGTATCGCCGGAGGGGTTTGCCCATGCGTAATAGGGACCGTCGTTGATGACAACGTTCATGTAGACACCGGGTCTTGCCAAGGGCTGAACCTTGTATGCCCACAGACCGTCAGGGCTGGTGCCCTTTTCGCCCATCCATTTTACAACGCTTTCAGCGGCGTTGTATTCAAACTTCATGCCGACGGTAACGTCGATTTCTTTTTCTTCTGCGTTTGCCATGCTGCCGAAAGCAACTGCCATGGACAAAGCAACGCAAAGAGTGAGGACCAATGCGAGGATCTTTTTCATGGTAAAATACTCCTTTTCAGTATTTTAAGGTTATATACTTATTATAACGGAAATCCGTGTGCTTGTCAAGGGTGGTTCTACAGTTTTTGCAGAATTGCCACAAAACTTCCCTTATTTTAAGGCAAGATTTACATGAATCGCCCCGTTTTCTGCCGAAACCGAAAGCGCTTCGGGAATACCGAAGGTATCGCAGAGAATACGGACGGCTTTGTCCTCGATCTCGCTTTGTACGATGCGGCGGATGTTACGGGCTCCGTATTCTGCGCTGTAGGACAGGTCTGCCAGCAGGTTCACCGCCTCGTCGGTGTAGGTAAAGCCGATCTCCCGCTCCTTCAATCCTGCGGCAAGCTCATCCAGCGACAGGCGGACGATCTCGGGGAAGATCTCCCGAGGCAGGGCACGGAAGGTGATGATCTCATCCACGCGGTTCAAAAATTCGGGACGGAGGAATTCCGACAAGGCTTTCTTCGTGCGTTCCTCGGTCAACTGGTCTTGGCTTCGGTTAAAGCCCGCCGCATTGGCACGGTTGGAGGATCCTGCGTTGGTGGTCATGACCAAAATGCAATGCTCAAAGGAGACGGTGCGCCCCTGTGCGTCTGTGATGCGCCCGTCGTCCAGGATCTGCAAAAGAACGTTCAGCACGTCGGGATGGGCTTTTTCGATCTCGTCGAACAGGACCACGGAATAGGGTTTGCGGCGAACCTTTTCGGTCAACTGCCCCGCTTCGTCATAGCCTACGTATCCCGGAGGCGCTCCGATGATGCGGGAGACCGAATGCTTCTCCATAAATTCGGACATAT
>JAFPBP010000264.1 GCA_017424085.1 Clostridia bacterium | reverse complement strand
AATTCACTCATTCCGTAGGTCAGTCCGCTTCCGATGAGAAGCAGAAATGCCTTCAGGGAGAGCTTCTCCTTTGCGGTGGATTTCTTTGCGCTCATGGTGGCGGTTGCGGCAAGGATCAGGGCAAAGCCCACCCATTGGAAGAGGGTGATTGGCTCGTGGAAGAAGACACTGCAGCAGACCGTTGCCACGATGGCTCCCAAAAACAAAAAGACCTCCAGCATGATGTAGGGGGCGTTTTTCGCCGCCAAGACCCAGAGAAGCACGTTTCCTGCGGTGCTTGCCCCTGCAAGAAGGGCGATCAGAAGGGTTGTGGGGTTCGTGGCGAGCCCCGCAATGCCTCCCTCGGAGAGCGCCGCAACGGCGCCGATGAGGATGCAGAGCAGCATGCGTAAGCAGTTTGACAGGGCGGAATCTCCGAAATCGGAGACGAAGCCGCTGATGCGTTTCCCGCAGTACCCCTTCGTGGAGCCCGCCAGAACCGCCAGCAGCAAAAACAGATATCCCATGAATTGCGTATCCTTTCATGTTATCCTTGATATTATAACAAATGCGGCAATGAAAGTCAAGGGATTTTGATAAAAAAAAGAAAAACTTTCGGTTTCGTCGCAGTTTCTTCTTGACAAAATCTCGATTTGTGGTATAATAATCATAGTACAAAAAAGGGATCGGGGAAATCGGAATGAACGGTATTTTTCGCAAGCTGGACGAGTTGTTTGACACTTACGTGAACGTCTGGGAAGACGTGTGCAATATCGAAAGCCCCACGGCAGACAAGGCGGGGGTGGACGCAGTGGGTGCCTACTTCATTGCCATGGCGAAGGAGCGGGGTTGGAGCGTGGACGTTTGCAAGCAGGCGGTTTCAGGCAATGCGATCAGCATCACGATGAACCCCGATGCCGCAGGCTCCATGATCTGTCTTTCGGGTCATATGGATACGGTGCATCCCGTTGGATGCTTCGGGTCTCCCGCCGTCCATCTGGATGAGGAAAAAATTTACGGTCCCGGTGTCACCGATTGCAAGGGCGGGATCGTAGCGGCGTTCTTTGCTATGGATGCTCTTCGAAAGAGCGGATTTCGGGACCGTCCCGTGCGGCTGATCCTGCAGAGCGACGAAGAGGTTGGCAGCCGCACCAGCAATTACGAAACGGTTGAATATATGTGCGAGCAGGCGAAGGATGCCGCGGCGTTCCTGAATCTGGAGGGGGCTTCCCCCGACGAGATCTGTCTGTCCCGCAAGGGGATCATGACCTACGTCTTTACGGTGCAGGGGCAGGAGGCTCATTCTTCCTGCTGCGCTACCATGGGCGCCAACGCCATTCTGGATGCGGCGCATAAGATCATCGAGCTGGAAAAGATCAAGGACGAGAACGGGCTTACCTGCTGCTGCTCCGTGATCCAAGGGGGAACGGTGGTCAATACGGTTCCCGGAAAATGCGTGTTTAAGGTCAATGTTCGCTTCGCAAACGCCGCACAGCTGGCGTGGATCGAGAATCACGTTCAGACCGTGGCGGATACGGTTCACGTGCCCGGCTGCACCTGCACGGTGGTCCCCTTGTCCCGTGGACGGATCGCCATGGAATATACCCAACGAAATCAGGATCTGGCGGATGCCATCAACGAGATCTTTGCGAAAAACGGATTGTCTCCCGTGAAGGTCGCCAAGCGCAAGGGCGGCTCGGATGCGGCGTATATTACCGCGGCGGGGATCCCCTGCGTGGACAATCTGGGAACCATGGGCGGGAATATCCATTCTCCCGAGGAGTACGGCATCATCGATTCCCTGCTTCTTGCCGCAAAGCGCATCGCTTCCATCGTTGTAAATCTTTGAGGTTGTCATGAGAAAGCCCATCATCGGAATCACGCCCCAGCTGGGGGAGGACGGACGGCAATTCTGCCAGGCGAATTATCTGAACTGCGTTACGCAGGCGGGGGGCATTCCTCTGATCCTGCCGATCACCGAGGACGAGGATCAGATGCGTCGGTATGCGGAGCTCTGCGACGGCATCATCTTTGCGGGCGGTCCCGACATTGATCCCGCTCTTTACGGCGAGAAGACCCTTCCCGAATGCGGTGCGATCTGCGCCCCTCGGGATGCCTTTGAGCTGAAATTTCTTCCCATGGCGATGGAAAAGCCTCTGCTTGCCATTTGCCGCGGGATCCAGGTCTTGAACGTGGCGCTTGGCGGAACCTTATACCAGGATATCAATTCTCAACTGCCCATCAAGGCGCTTCACCGTATGCCTGCGCCCACCGACGATACCTGCCATGCCGTTACGGTGTCCGAGGGGACGATCCTTGGGGAGCTGGCAATCGAGAAGACCTACGCCGTGAACAGCTTCCATCATCAGGCGGCAAAGGACGTGGCTTCGGGGCTCGTGGTCTCCGCTCGTTCGGAGGATGGGGTCATCGAAGGACTGGAGATGCCCTCGGCGCCCTTCGTGGTGGGGGTGCAATGGCATCCCGAGCGGCTGGTGGGGTATGATCAAAATGCAAAAGCGCTTCTTCGCAGATTTGTGCGGGAAGCAGAGAAAGGTAGATAAATTATGAGAGCAAACGAAGCGGAAATCGCCTATCTGGAAGAACTTTACGCAGATCGCAGAGCCTATTTCGGAGAATTACATAATCATGCCAAGACCGGCGGTACTGCGGACGGTCTGCGCACCCTGTCCCATTGGCGGGGCGCCATGGAAGCGCTGAAGATGGATTTTGCCGCCATTCTGGATCATAAGCAGGTCCGTCACATGTTCCAGGAGGAATGGGAGGACGGTCTGTTCATCGGCGGAACCGAGCCCGGCACCGGCATTCTGGACAGCAAGGCTGAGGTAAAGTCGATGCATTATAACATGGTCTTTACCGGTCCCGAGCCCTTGATGGAGCTTTTGACCGAGTTTGAGGAATACGGATTTACGGGCGGCAGAGAGGGACATTTCAACTATCCCCGCTTTACAACCGAGCGCTTCGGCGAGCTGATCGATCGGGTGAAGGAAAAGGGCGGATTCTTCGTCCATCCCCATCCCAAGCAGCTGATGAAGTCCGACGATCCTCTGGATTACGTTTTCCGCGATCAGACCGGTCTTGAGGTCTTTTACGGCGATATGGCAAATGCTCATACTGCCTTGAACTACGATCTCTGGATGGGAGTCCTTGCGGCGGGACGGCGGATCTGGGCTGTTGCGGGCGGCGATAACCACGCCTGCGCCGACGACCGTGCGCTGAATACCATCTATGCGGAATCCCGCACCAACAAGGCGTATCTGGATCACCTGCGGGAGGGGGATTTCGTCTGCGGATCGGTGGGCATCAAGATGTGCATCGGCGATCAGAAGATGGGCGGAAGCTGCTCCTTCGCGGGCAAAAAGCTGATCCTGTCGGTTGCGGATTTCCACCGTTCGGTGAAGAATCCCGATCATACCTATCGCGTGGATATCATCAACGACCGGGGCGTTGTCTGCAGTGAGGAATTCTCCTGCACCGAGCCCGTCACCCTGTCTCTGGAGACCGAGCCCTGCGCCTACTACCGCGCCGAGGTCTTCGACGTAAACCGCAACCTTCGCATCGCCATCGGCAACCCCATCTGGAACGACGATTGATTTTGATCTGCATGAAGAGCGTCGCAGTTTGTCGATAAATCCGAAAAAGAATCTTTTTGTTCCGTACAATCCCTCAGTCACGGCATTCGCCATTCCGGCTCCCTTTACACAAGGGAGCCTTTCTTTTGTGCGCGAGCATTCTATTGTTTCACGATTCGAGAGTTGCTCTT
>JAFPBP010000263.1 GCA_017424085.1 Clostridia bacterium | reverse complement strand
TGGGCTTTCTTCTCTAACAAATCCGGGGTTGCACCGCTTTTAGAAATCTGAGCCAAAACAGTTTTCAAGGCATTCTCATAATGCGTCTGCTCTTTTTTCAGCCGCTTTCTTTCTTCTTCAATTTCTTTAAGAACTCTTGCTTCCTCTCGCTCTTGAGCTCTCAATTCTTTCTGACGTTCCCTTTCTTCTTGCTTTTTTTGCTGATAGTCAAGTGCGAGTTTAACTTCATCTGTTTTCAATCGGACATATTTTGGGGCAATGCAGATCCCCATTGTTTTCCCAAGTTTAGAAATCTGATCACTAATCTTTTCTATTCTCTCAATAGACCGATCCAAGTTCGAAACTCTAACATTAGCGACAATATCATCACACTCAACATTAAACGCACGCAACAATAATTTCTTATAATTATTTACCATCACGCGTCCTTGCGCAGCACTACCATTCACCTGCCAATTCGTATTCCCATATACTGCCATATCATTTTTCACACATTGCTTCTGTTTATCTCTTAATTTCCCCAACTCTTCTTTATACAAATCCGAATTTGCAAACTCAAATGTAGGCTTATACAAACCGTAGTCCAGGACACTAATATCCACTTCGTAAACAGAAAGTTGTTTTCTCTTTTCTGCAATTTCCTGATCAAGCTTGCCGACCTGTGCATTCAGGTTCTTAATCTTTTCATTATTACCATTTATCGTGCTATTCAAATCCGAAATTGTGAGTTGGAGTTTAGATATTTGCTGATTCAGATTCTCAATATCCCTTTGTTCCGGCAAGAGCAACTCGTTAAGTCTCTCTATTTCGGATTGTAATGCTTTTTCTTTCTTCGAAGGTCCAAACAATCCCATTTTCAAAGCTTCTCCTTCTACTACATTTATCTGCTGCTAACCGTATTGACTTTTTTAGGAGCCTTTTTTCTTTTACAAATTTTAACAATAATCTTTATCGGCAACACAAAAAAGAGCCAAATAACCCCATAGGTCATCCACAAACACGCCAATATTGAGTACCACATAAGATTTAGCATAGCGTATATACACAATACAAAAAATCCAGTAGCCCCATGCATGCTATAGCCAATGCCAAAGCGCCATTTTCCAATTTTCAACAATGTTTTACGGAAACCCAAATGTACGCCCACAATAATTCTCCTTTCGTAATAAAAAAAAAGTGCGCCCCATAAGAGAACGCACTGAAAAACGCGATCCCTTATTGTTGCCACACAATTCTCAACAAATACGGGAGGTAATTCCTTTTTTCATCAAGCAGAAATCGCATTTTTGCCATTCTATTATTGATGAAAAAAATGAATATCATACGAAAACCCTTTGCAAAACGCAAAGAGCAACCTCCTTAAAACTTTATTGTATATAATTGTGTGGCACATTCATTATAGCATAAAAAGCGCGCTTTGTCAACCCTTATCGACAACAGTTTTTTACAATTCCGATGTCCTGAAAGCACCCAAACGATCACCGTTTGGAACCGCAGCGGAGTCTGCTGGGAAGCCTGATGAAAAGAAAAAACTGACGCAGTTTGCTCCTTGCGTCAGTTTTTTTCGTTTATTCCAACCGCTCCCGCAGGGCTTGCAGGATCTTCTTCTCCCGACGGGACACCTGCACCTGGGTCATGGACAGCACCCGAGCGGTCTGCTGCTGAGTGAGGGATTGAAAATAGCGCAGGGTAATGATCTGCCGATCCCGTGGAGGCAAAGACGAAATGCTCTCCTTCAGCGCCAAAAGCTCCGTGGGGTCCGTCTCGGCGGAATCGGGAACCGTATCGCCCAGAGACAGGCTTCCCTCCTGATCCACGGGCGTTTCCAGCGACACAGGACGGGATGCCCCCTCCATGGCTTGCAACGCCTCCTCCCGTGACAACCCCGCCGCGGCGCAGACCTCGGACAGAGTGGGAGAGGCGCCCGTAGCACGGGTCAATTCTCCCTCGGCGCGGCGCAGGCGAAGATAATTTTCCTTCACCGCGCGGCTCACCTTCAGATAGCCGTCGTCCCGCAAATGGCGGCGGATCTCCCCCAGGATCACGGGGACGGCGTAGGTGGAAAAGCAAACGCCCCGCGAAGGGTCGAAGTTGCGAAGGGCACGCAATAACCCCATCATGCCCACCTGATGAAGATCCTCGTACTCCTGTCCCGACGCGGCAAAGCGCCCCACCAGGGACGAAACCAGCCGCCCGTGGGTCTCCATCAGCCGTGCTTCGGTCTGCTCGGGAGTCTCCCCCGTCAGCGGCAGGGTATCATAGGTTGCTTCCATCGTGGCGACCGCCTATGTACTTATCCAGAACCACCGTGGTGCCCTTCCCCGAGCGGGAGCGCACGCGGATGCGGTCGCTGAAGCCCTGCATGATGGAAAAGCCCATCCCTGCCCGATCCTCGTTGCCCGTGGTAAAGCAGGGGGTCATGGCTTGGGGGATGTCGGCAATGCCCCTCCCCTTGTCGGAGACGGTAATGCGGACCTTGTTTCCTTCAAAGATCTGCACCTTCATCCGCACCGAACCCGTACCCTCCGCATACCCGTGAACGATGCAATTGGTCACCGCCTCGGAAACGATGGTCTTGATCTCCGCCAGCTCTTGGAGCGTGGGATCCAGCTGGGACAAAAAGGACGCCGCCGCCACGCGGGCAAAGCTTTCGTTCACCGAACGGGCGGAAAAGGTCAGGGTCATTTGATTCAATTCTTTCACAGTCATCATCCTTTCGGGAAAAGTATTCCCCGTTTTTCGTGGTAATATGCGCCGATTCATCCGATTTTGACCAATTTCCGCAGATCTGCCAGATCAAAGATGTGTCGCACGTTGTCGGGCAGGCGGGTCAACTCCACCTCGCCCCCCAGAGACCGCATGAGACGGTACCGCCCCAGCACCACGGCAATACCGCTGCTGTCGCAGAAATCCACCTTGGCAAAGTCAAGGATCAGACAGCGGGGAGAATAGCGCCGCACCAGATTGTCGATCTCGCCCCGTAAGCCTGCGGCGGAATGATGGTCGATCTCGCCGTGAATGAACACGGTCAGAAGCCGCTCGTTGATGTTATAATCAATCATTGTATTCACCTCTCCCCCATTGTAATGCTTTTTCCCTTCGGATTCGGTCGAATTGGGGAGGGTTTTGGAATTTCACAAACAGTTCACAACTACCCCCTTGACAATCGGAATAAAATTTGGTATAATATATTCAGAAATTAGGAATGATTCCTAAAAATCGAATCAGACAGAATTAATATCGGAGGTATTTGTATTATGAAAAAGTTTGTTTGCGGCGTTTGCGGTTACGTTCACGAAGGAGAAGCGGCTCCCGAAAAGTGCCCCGTTTGTAAGGTTCCCGCAGAGAAGTTCAAGGTTATGGAAGAAGGCGCCAAGCTGGCTGCCGAACACGAATACGGCGTTTACGGCAAGACCGTAAAGAACAACCCCGACATCAGCGAGGAAGACAAGAAGTTCATCTTTGATCAGCTGATGGCGAACTTCAACGGCGAATGTGCCGAAGTCGGTATGTATCTGTGCATGGCTCGCATCGCTCATCGCGAGGGCTATCCTGAAGTGGGTCTGTACTGGGAAAAGGCTGCCTACGAGGAAGCTGAGCACGCTGCAAAGTTTGCAGAACTGCTGGGCGAGGATCTGGAACCCAACATGAAGGCTACCACCAAGGACAACCTGAAGTGGAGAGTTGACTGCGAATACGGCGCCACCGCCGGCAAGTTCGATCTCGCCGTCTGCGCCAAGAAGAACGGTCTGGATGCCATCCACGACACCGTCCACGAAATGGCTCGCGACGAGGCTCGTCACGGCAGAGGTCTGGAAGGTCTTCTGAAGAGATACTTCGGCTAAGAAATACTCATAAAACGTCAAAGGCGTTCTGCGAAAAGCAGAACGCCTTATTGATGAAAAAAACAAGAGCGAAGGTTTCACCCTTCGCTCGCTTCATTAACGCAGTTTCTTGGAGAAATGCCATACCAGATCATCATCGTTGCGGCATTCGGCATACTCGGGACAGGGAGATCTGCCATACCAAGCACCGGAACCGTCGGGAAGATATCCGCGCTTCACGTACATCCTCTGCGCACTTCCGTATCCACTATGCAGCCCCACGCTGAGACAAACGGTATCCGAATATTCGGCAGCAATCTGTTCCGCCACGTCCATAAGCTTTGAACCGATTCCCCGACGCCGATACTTGATCAACACCCCGAAATCAACGATCACAGGATATCCTTTTTCGGCAAAGGGTCCGTATTTACATTTGTAATACACGTTGATATAACCTGCCACGTTTCCGCAATATTCGGCAACCAGCGTCGCGGCTTGCTTCTCCGCTTGATCTCGCAGACGGGTTTCGTATTTCTCGATGGTCTGGTGCCATCCCTGTGCATTTTCCTCGTCTGTGAGAATCTGAGCATCCCGAGGCTCCAGATCCCGAATCAAAATTTCCTCATTTTTGAAATAAACCATATGTATGACCCTCCGTAAGAGTAAGAATTACATCATCCCCCACAACACAAAGAAGAACAGCGTAAGCATCAAATGGATTGTGGGTAAAAAGGTGTAAACGTGAACTTTTCTGAAAATAACGGTAAGAAGCAGGGAAAGCAGATAAGGGAAAACGTAGGTTGCCGCCAACCCCATGGCAATCACCGAAACAACCGCCGCCTGAGGATCCATCATGCCGATATTCGCGAAGGATATGACGGAAGGGAGAATACTGAGCAGGGAAAGGGGAATGGGAAATGCCTGAATCACCAAGGAAAGGACCATAGAAACGATCTGTGCGGTTCTGTTTTTCACGAAAAATCACCTTCCTGTTTCAACCATTATATCACAAAAGCGCCTAAGGCGCAATCATTCAACGGTAATTTTCACAAAAAAATTGATTTCTGTAACCAACCCCCTGCAAAAGCCGTGTATTACAGTATAAGAACAAGTTACGGAGGGTGCCTTATGAAGCATTGGTTTTTGATTTTTCTTACGATAGTCGTGGTTCTGTCCTTCGCGGGGTGCGATAAGTCAAATGATCCCGTCGTCGTTCCCGATGATTTTTCCTTCTCCCTGACCTGGGGCACCTACGGGATCAGCTCCTACGACAGCGCCACGGGAACGCTGATCAAGACCACCGACGCCACCAACCCCGCGGATTTCATCACCGCCTATCGGTTGACCGAAGAAGAGCGGGCGTACGTCTACGGGCTGATCCGGGGGCTGGACCTTGCCTCCTACCCCGAGGAATACGATCCAGAAAACGGACTCTCAGATCCTTCCATGACCCTGATCCTGACCGTGGTCTGTAACGGAACCGAGACCACCGTCCGAGCGAAGGGGATCGCCCATTCCTATCAATCCAAAGACCCGAAGGGGCAGGCGTTTCTGTCCGTCTGCAAGGAAATTTCGACGCTCCTGCAAAGCACCGAGGAATGGAAAGCCCTTCCTCCCTGCGAGGTGCTTTACGACTAAAAACAGAAACAGAGCGGAATCGTTGATCTCGCTCTGTTTTTTTTCGTTCAGATCCGATCCAGATAATCGGTGAGCAGCATTTCGTAGCCGTCGGCGATGGCGCAGATGGCGTCCTTGTCCGCGATGGAGCAGATCTCGTGGACCGCGTAGACGGTCATGCCGAATTCCTTGGCGGTGCGGATGCTGTAAAGGGCGTCCTCAAAGAAGACAGCGTCTTCCTTGGTTGCGCCCAAGACGTTAAGACAATGGGCGAAATAGTCGGGATTATCCTTTCCCACTCCTACCGTGGGAACCGAGAAATAATGATCAAACAGATCCTCCGCCCCCAGATGCTTCAGCGCCACGTCCAGCATTTCCTTGCGGGTGGCGGAGCAGAGAACCAGCTGAATGCCGCGCCGCTTCAGCTCGGTCAGAAATTCCAGCGCGCCCGGCTTCCAGAACAGGGCGGTATCGTAAAAGCGGGTCACGTAGACCAGGGCATCCTCAGTGGTGTAGGTGGAAGGATCTTCTCCGTATTTTTCAAACAGGGTCTTCAGCCGCAGGGGAAAAGGAGTCTTCATGCTGAATTCCACGTCCGCATCCCCCACGGGGTGCCCCTTGTCCCGCAGCATATGGAGAATGATGGTATTCCAGAACCATTGGGAGTCCACTACCGTGCCGTCGAAATCAAACAGGGCGTATTTAATCTTACTCATGGGCGAGAACTTCCTTTTCGTATTCCGCCAGCACCGCAAACAACTCTTCGCCGTTGCGGGAGGCAAAAATGGTATTCTTATATTTTGCGCTGTGCCGCATGCCCTTGATGCACCAGACCACCTGCTTCTTCGCTTCGGCGGCGGCAAGCACCTCGGGCTTGTATAAAAACATGGTTTCGGCAATGCGACGCGCCGTCTGCAGCCTTTCCGCAGGAGTGGGAAGATCGTACCGTCCCGTCTCCCGCAGCTGCTTGATCTGCGAGAAGATCTGCGGATTTCCCAAAGCCCCCCGTGCCACCATCACGTGATCGCAGCCCGTGGTCTCAAACATTGCAAGCGCATCCTCGGGGGTGAAAATATCTCCGTTTCCGATGAGCGGGATCGAGAGCATCGTTTTGACCCGACCGATGGCGGACCAATCGGCTTTCCCCGAATACATCTGAGAACGGGTGCGGGCATGAAGACACACCGCCGCCGCCCCCGCATCCTGACACATGAGGGCAAACTCGCCGCTCACGTCGGACTCGAAGCCCAAGCGGAATTTCACCGTCAGGGGGGTGTCTCCCGCCGCTGCAACCGCCGCACGGATCACCTGCTCCGCCAAGGGAAGATTCTTCATCAGAGCGCTTCCGTCCCCGTTTTTCACGATCTTGGGCACGGGACAGCCCATATTCAGATCGATCCATTGGGGATGATAAGACAGGGCGTGGGTGACGGCGTGAGCAACGATCTCGGGCTCGGAGCCAAACAACTGAATTCCGCAGGGGATCTCCTTTTCCCCGAAGGTGAGAAGATCGGCGGTCTTTTTGTCCTTATACCAAATACCCTTGGCGCTGACCATTTCGGTGCAGACTCCGTCGGCGCCGAAGGAGCGACAGATCTCCCGAAAGGCACGGTCGGTCACCCCCGCAAGGGGCGCCAAAAAGACCTTTCCCCGTTCCGCAAAATTCATCGTTGCACCTCCCGTCATTTTTCGTTTTCCCTATTGTACCACATTCCGACGAAAAAGTCAAGCAAAATCAGACCGAATCGGGCAAGTAAAATAAAGCGTTCCCTCACGGGTGCAGAGCGCCCGCCCCTCCCAAGCGGGAGAAAAGACCGTCACCGAGCGGTCGGGAAGCAGCACTCCCTCCGCCACGGCGGCAGACAGAGCGGCACAGGCGCCATCTCCCCCAAGAGAGGAGGAGCGAAGATGCAACGCCCGATCTCCCGACGCCACGGCAAACAGGATCTTCGTTCCACGGGGGAAGAGGTGCATCTGCGCCAGATCGTTTTCCAGCCCCAGCCACGCCAGGTCCTTTGCCTTCTGCAAGAACACCACCCCGTACGCCGTCTCTCCCAGACGAAGGGCGGTCAGGCGCAGGGTCGTGCCCGAAACCGTGATCGGATCCCCCACGAGAGGCGTTGCAAAGTTGATGGGGATCTCCCTCGGCTCGAAGGTAGCGTTCCCCAAGGACACGCTCACCGAAGAGACCCGCCCCTCGGTCAGAGACAGCAAAAGCACATGGGATCCCCGCGACGAGGAGACGGAGAAAACGCGCTCCCGCATCCCCGTGTCCCACAGGTACGCCCCCGAACAGCACAACCCCTCCGCCGTGGGGCAGATCTCGTTTCCGTCCCGATACTCCCGCACGAAAGGGCACTCCCCCGTGCGATTCACCGTAACACTCCGTCCCCGAGCCTGCGGAGCCTGCCCGAAGGAGATCCTGCACCCGTTTCCATCGTAGATCCGTACCGATTCCCGTATCGTCATATACATCGCTCCTTTCTCGGTACAGTATATCGGAGCGGGCACAAAAACTTACCTGAACTCTTTGTGACACGAAAAAAGGAGCGATACGAAACCGTATCGCTCCACGTCATTGACGAAAGGATCAGATGATAAACTTTGAAATCAAGCCTGCAATTTCCTC
>JAFPBP010000262.1 GCA_017424085.1 Clostridia bacterium | reverse complement strand
TGCTATGCTTTATCATGCCGAAGGCAATTCATGAACGAAGTTCAATTCACGGCGCAAGCCAATTCATGCCATTTAGGGCAATTCATTATGGGCACGCTCAAATAACTTATGTTAATCCTTCGTTATCGCGCGTGCCCATTACTGCAGGCGGTTCAATTCTTTATCTCATTTTTTGCGGAATACGATCAGCTTACTCAGCACGTAATTCAGCATGATGATCCCCACGCTTACGATTGCCTTCGCCACGAAGCCCTCAATTCCGAATAGGGGTTGATCCAACCCCAGCCAAAATAGCGCTGTGGGCGCAAAAATCTCGATGATTCCCGAGAAGATCCGTGCTCCGAAGAAGGAGACTCCTTCCTTGAGAAGCGTGGTTTTATCGGTTTTTTTGCTTTCAAATACAAAGAGCTTGTTTGTGATAAACGCAAAGGTCACCGCCGCAAGCCATGCGATCCCGTTGCTGACCGTCATGTCCAGCCCCGCCGTCACCAGCAGGGAATAGACGATAAAGCTGACCGCCGTGGTCGCCAGGCCGAAGATCAGATAAAGGATGATCTCCTTGTGCTTTTTGAACAGATTGATCATATCGTCTTACAACTCCACCACGTCGCCGTCGTTTAGGATCGTTACGGGGAAGGGGTACGCACCGTTCATGGCGCGGATCCCGTCCATTTTATCCAAGGGGAACACGTGGGTGAAGCGCACGTCCTTCGCCTTGCAGGTGTCAAGATAGGGACGTACGTGGTCGGGCCCGAAGTGCGCCATTTCGCTGACCACCAGATCCAACTCCCGCTCTGCCGCGATCTTGGGGAAATCTCCCCGTTCCAGCTTGCCCGACATATCTCCCGTGAACAGCGCAGCCTTGCCGCCGCTTTCCACCAAAATGGCGTAGGTGGGGCGCCCCTGACCTGCCATGTGCTTTGTGGGGATCAAGGATACGCGCAGATTTTCGTCCTGATAAACGAAATCCTGATCAACCACAGAGAAACGGATTCGGTCGGAATGGAATTCTCCCGATTCGCAGGCCTTGACCAAGGAGATGATTCCGTCGATGGGGGCTTGCTCGGTCATATAAATATCCACCGAGGTTTTTTTATAATACCAGTTTGCCAGATCCGCAAAGGAAAGGATCCCGTTTACGTGATCTCCGTGCGCGTGGGTAGTGAAGATCGCCTTCACCTTTTCGGGGTTCAATCCCTGCCGCAGAAGAAGGTCGGTGGCGGGAGCACCCGCATCGATGAGGTAAAGATCTCCGTTGATCTCCAGCGCCGTGCAGGAACAGTAGCGGTCCGCCGCAGGGACGCCGTGGCTGGTTCCCAAAAACATGATTTTCATAGAAGTCACACTCCCAATCGATTTATGTATTTTGAACTTACGTCTTACAGGGGCTCAAGAAATTTTTTTAATTCCGCAAACCCGCCGTTGGGGTAGCGGCTCACGTCGGTACCGCTTCGGTTGATCAGCCAATCGGTCATGAGATATACCTTCATTCCGATGCTCTCCGCCACCATATCCTCCTCCACGTCGTTGCCCACCATCAGGCATTCCGCGGGGTTCACCTGCAGCTTGTTCAGAATCTCCCGATAGTAGTCGGAGTTCGGCTTACAGCGGCAGGAATTTTCATAGGTGGTATAAAACTCAAAGTCGTCGGGGGAGAGCCCCGCCCATTCGATCCGTTGCTTCGTTGCTACGGCAGGGAAGATGGGATTGGTTGCTAACGCAACGCGCAATCCCCGCTCCTTCAGCCACGCTACGGTCTTCGCCGCCTCGGGATCGTATCCGCAGGCTTGCTTGGTCTGAATGAAATTCTTATGGTAGTATTCTTCAAAATAGGGCTCGTCCTTGCGGGCGTTTTCCCCGAAGATCTCTCCGAACCGATCCCAGAAAACCTGCTCATTGGTTTTTTCGCTTGTGTTTTTTACCATCACGTTAACACCCTGCAGGATGGCGTCCAGCAGCTGCTTCGGATCGTAACCCCGAACCGCCAGCGTCTGGGTCAGAGTCCCGAAATATAACTTTCCGAAAGCTTTGCCCTCCATGGGAAGCAGGGTTCCGTCCAGATCGAACAGTACGGTGGTTATCTTCATTGAAATTTTCATCCTTTGCAGTATGGTACCTTCTATTATAGTGAAATATTTTGACAAAACCCGCAACCCAATGGGAACATTCCTTGGAATTTTATGCATCCTCCCTCGTTTTGTGTCGTTTTCGGGAAATAATGGGAAATTATCTTGCATTTTTTTTCTTAGGGTGCTATAATAGAAGCAACAATTGTCAAGGAGATCCCCATGAAAAAGATTGTTTCGCTGCTTTCGCTTTTTCTGATATTGCTTCTGTTTTGCTCTGTTTCCTTTGCTGAGGAGCAAACAGCAACTCTGACCGGTCCCTCGACGGTTCGTGCAGGGGACACCGTCACCCTAACCTTCTCCTTGCAGGGAAAGGGAATTCTCGGAGCGTCGGGAAGTCTGTCCTACGATGAAGCACAGCTTTCTTTGGTCAAGACCGAGCAGAAGATCGCCTCCCCGTGGAAGGTGGAATTCAATGGGAAGAATTTCCTCGCCTACGATGACGCTCTCAGCAACCCCATCCAAGGCAAAAAGGCGCTCTTTTCCGTAACCTTCC
>JAFPBP010000261.1 GCA_017424085.1 Clostridia bacterium | reverse complement strand
GAAGGGAGAAGTCTTATTGGGATCCAGCCACACTGCGCCGGAAGCGGTCTTACCCATCTTCTTACCCTCGGAGTTCAGGAGCAGTGTGATGGTCATGGCGTGGGCATCCTTACCCAGCTTTCTGCGGATCAGCTCAGTGCCGCCCAGCATATTGCTCCACTGGTCATTGCCGCCAAACTGCATATTGCAGCCGTAGTGCTGATACAGATGGTAGAAGTCGTAGGACTGCATGGGCATGTAATTGAATTCCAGGAAGGACAGACCCTTTTCCATGCGCTGCTTGAAGCATTCGGCGCGCAGCATGTTGTTCACCGAGAAGCATGCGCCGATGTCACGGATGAAGTCCACGTAATTCAGATTCAGAAGCCAGTCGGCGTTGTTCACCATCTGTGCCTTGCCCTCGCCGAATTCGATGAACCGCTCCATCTGCTTTTTGAAGCAGGCGCAGTTATGCTCGATGGTCTCACGGGTCATCATGGAACGCATATCGGTTCTCCCCGAGGGGTCTCCGATCATGGCGGTGCCGCCGCCGATGAGGGCGATGGGCTTGTTGCCCGCCATCTGCAGGCGCTTCATGAGACAGAGCGCCATAAAGTGACCCACGTGCAGGGAATCTGCGGTGGGGTCAAACCCGATGTAGAAGGTTGCCTGTCCGTTGTTCACAAGGTCACGGATCTGCTTTTCGTCGGTGGTCTGAGCGATCAGACCGCGGGCAACCAATTCTTCGTAAATTTGCATGATATTACTCCTTATATCAAATAGTAAATTGCTTACCTGTCATTATATCACAATTCAAAGAAAAAATCAAGCCCCCAAGGGAAATTTCTTTCACGCGGCAGGCTGATAGGGCAGATACGCCCCCTCCCGATAGATCTTCACGGCGGCGGCACGGGTGGATTCTCCGTCGGTGGTCCAGGACAAAGTCCCCGTAACCCCCTGCACCTCAACCTTGGTCATAGCGGAGATCATTTTCGTATGGAAATCATCGTTTTCCACGTTCTTCGGGGTGATCCCCGCCCGTCGGATGGCTTCTGCGATGGCGTAGACCGCATCGTAGGCATCGGCGGCGTAGCAATCGGGGATCTCATCGTAAGCGTCCTTATAATTCTGCACGAAATTCTTCGTCACAGCCCTCTCGTCATCGGGAGAAAAGGCGGTGATCAGAGCGATGCCGTCGTAATCGGACAGGTCGTTCCTCGGACGGATCGTCCCATGGGGGGGAACCGTACAGAAGACCGTGATCCCGCTTTCCTCGGTCCACTCCGCAAGATGCAGAAATTCCGCGGCACGGGAGGGAGACAGAGCAAGCACCAGCACCTGAGGCATCTCGGTTTCCAAAAGATCCAGCGCCTCGTCGAAGTCGGGCACGCCCTCGTTGGGGATGCAAGCCGAGCAGATCCGCAGCGCCCGTCCTTCTCCCACCGAGACGAGGCTCTCCTGCACCTCAGAGCCCCCGAATACGTCGTCGGAATAGACGACGAGCACCGTTTGCCCCAGCAGGCGATCGGCGATAAAATCAGCGATTATGGAGCCCACGCGCCCATTACTGTACCCAAGGCGGAACAAATTCTTCGCTTCGATCAGATCGTTCCCCGAGGCGGTGGGAGTGATGGCAAGAATGCCGTCCCGCTCCAACGACGGAAGCAGGGCTTCGGTCTCATCGGAGAAGACACCGCCCAACAGAACCCGCATATCGTTATCCATCAGCTTATCGTAGGTTGCAACGGCGGTTTTCCCGTTTCCCTTGGAATCCTGAAAATTCAGCACCAGCCGAAAGCCGTTGACCCCGCCCGAGGCGTTGATCTCGTTGACGGCGATCTGTGCCCCCTGCATGACCGAGGTCCCGTATCGGGCACGATCCTCGGACAGAGGTCCGATCCCGCCGATGATAAAGGGCGCGAGATCAGAGCCGTCCACCCCGAGATTGGGGGTGGCGGAGCAGGCGGTGCACGCCAGCATCAGCGCCGTAAGGCAAAGCGCAAGGAGCTTTTTCATATTATTCTTCCCTTCTGCGGAGGTCCTGCCGTACGCTGACCTCTCCGCCAAACAAGACTTGCTTCGACCCGTCGGAAAAACCGATCACCAGCCGTCCCAGATCGTCCACCGCCTCCACCAACGCAGACCCCTCGAAGGCGCCGTTGGGGGAGGTGATCCACTTGCCCAACAACAACGAGCGGCGGCGATAAAAATCAATGACCGAGGCGGGATCCTCGTGGGATGCGGCGTAAAATTCCCGCAAAAACGCTGCGGCAAGGGCAGGGCGAAGGTCGTCGTCGCACCCGTCGCACAGAGCACCCGCAATCTCCTTCAACTCCTCGGGGAATCCGCCCTCGGGGGTGCGGAGGTTGAACCCGATGCCGCAAACGGCGTAGGAGAGCCGTCCTTGGGGATCGTACGCCCCCTCGGCAAGAATGCCGCAAACCTTTTTCCCCTCCAGATAAAGATCGTTGACCCATTTGATCTGCAAAGAAACGCCGCAGACCGATTCCACGGCGCGCACCCCCGCAACGGCGGCGGTGACGGTCAAGGGGAAGGGGCAGGCAGGATCGGGATGCAGGAGAACCGAAAGATACAAGCCCGTGCCCTCGGGGGAATAGAAGGTGCGTCCCAAGCGCCCCCGCCCTGCGGTCTGCCGCTTGGCGATCAAAACGTAGCCCGCATCCTCGCCCGCCTCCGCCAATGCCTTCACCTGACTGTTGGTGGAGGGGGACTGATCGCAGACCGTGATCCGATAGGGGATCTCCCGCGGCAACAGAGCCGCCACGGAGGCGGAATCAAATATTTCCTTCACGGGACCTCTCCCCTTTCGTTTTTATTCAAAAATCAGACCTTTTGCTTTACGGGCACCTGCGCCACGGCGACGGCGACCAGCATCAGAAGGCATCCCACGTATTCCCGCACCGTGAGAACCTCCTGCAGCACCAGCGCCCCCGCAACCACGCTGAAAAACGCCTCCAGCGACATGATCAGCGCCACCACCGTGGGGTTGGACCCCTTCTGCGCCAGAATCTGCAGGGTATACGCCACGCCGCCCGAAAAGATTCCCACGTAGAGAATGGGCAGGGCGCAGGAAAGGATGGCTTGGGGATCGGGAGTATCAAAGACTGCCGTGAGGACGGTGGACAGGATCGCCACCGTTAAAAATTGAGCGAAGGACAGGGCGACCCCGTCGGTTTTTTCGGAAAAATAATCCACCGCCAGAATCTGGCAGGCGAACATCAAGGCGCAGAGCAACAGATAAAAGTCCCCTGCAGAGACAGTAAATGCCCCCGTGACACACAGGCAATACAACCCCGCCACGGCGATGACAACGGCGATCCACACGGTAAAGGGGGCTTTCCGCTTCAGAGCCAAGCCCAAAACGGGAACAAGGACGATATACAGGGCTGTGATGAAGCCCGATTTTCCCGCGCCGTTTTCACCGATGCCCGCCTGCTGCAGGTTTGCGGCGATGCACAAAAAGGTGCCGCAGACGGCTCCCCCCAGCAAAAGCTGCTTGAAATCATATCCCTTGGGGGCTTTCCCCAACAGACGGCGAAGCAGAAGAAACGCCCCCAGCACGGCAACCGAGACCCACGACCGCGATGCGTTGAAGGTGAAGGGCTCCACGGCATCGGAGCTGACCGACTGGGCGACGAACGCCGTCCCCCAGATCATCGCCGCAAGCAGGGCAAAGGTATTTTGCTTCCATTGAATTTTCATACTGCCGTCTCCATCCGTTCGTTATACCGATTATTATACTATGTTTTCATGAAATTGTCAAGAGGGAAACAAAAAACTCAGAGACGCACGAATGCGTCTCTGAGCAAGAGAAATTCAATTCAATCGAATCAATCGAAGAAGCCTTCGGAACGATACTTCTCAAGAGC
Source organism: Clostridia bacterium (assembly GCA_017424085.1). GTDB lineage: Bacteria > Bacillota > Clostridia > Oscillospirales > UBA644 > RGIG995. The sequence continues at coordinate 3,769 of JAFPBP010000261.1, read as the reverse complement.
AACCTTATTGGGAACGATGTGTTCTTCAATAGCGGTATCCTGAGAGTGAACGTACTTCTCAACCAGACCCTGAACCGTAGCGGAAGCCATCAGGTTAGCGGTCATGTTGTTGATTACGTTGTCAATACCGTTGGGCCAGTAGGAGTACATGAGGGTAGCACCGTCACGCAGGAGGTGTTCAACGTCCTGATCGGAGGTGAAGTAGGTGTTGCGGTAGTAAGCAATCAGGTCGTTGTAGGACTCGATGCCGTTCATACCTTCAAACAGATCCCACATGATGAATGCGGTGTTCTCAATGCCCATGCCGGTGAATACGGGAATGGTAACAGAGTAGCAGTTCTCGTAGTAACCGGACAGGATGTTAGCCTCGGAGCCTGCCCAAGTGGTCAGACCGAAGTCAAAGTCAGCTTCAACAACAACGTTGCCGAACAGACCGAGAGGTCTGGTCAGAGCGTAAGCTGCATAGCCGTCCAGAACAGCCTGGTAAGAGTTCCAACCCAGATCGGTGTTGAACTTACCGCCGTTGAAGTACTTGGTGTTATCGTTGTAGGAGGTCTTCAGCCACTGAAGAGCTTCGATAACGTCGGCAGAATCCCAACCGTTGTGCCATTCAACAGTACCGTCGGCATTGATCTTGTCGATGTTAGCCAGCTGGCAACCGGTGGACAGAATGGTAGCACGGGTGATATGAACCTGACCGAATTCAATACCGTAGATCTTAACGCCGGTGGAATCATCGTAAACGGAGGTGATGGATTCGAGCATAACGTCACGATCCCATTCCTTCTTCTCCCAAGCTTCCTGAGGATCAATAGCCTCAAAGGTCTTCAGCATGTCACGGTTGTAGATCATGACGTAGAAGGAGAGGGGGGTGCAGTCGATCCAGAGAGCGGGGGTAACGCCGTAGAAGGTACCGCCTGCCATCATGGTTTCACGAGCAGTGATGTTGCCCCATTTTTCCATATCCCAGAAGTTCAGGATGTGGTCAACGGTCAGCAGGTCAACCATCAGAGAGGTTTCGCCGCCGGTACCGAGAGCCAGTCTCAGCTTAGCGTTGTTATCGGAGAAGACGATATCACCGCCTGCGCCGGTAACTTCCATCTGCTGCATGGTGGTAGCGAAAGCGTCACTGTAAGCAACCTGAACGAATTCGAAGGTCACGCCGTAAGCGGCTTCGATCTCGTCGATGCGTTCAGCAACCTTTTCACCCATCAGAGAGTCCTGAGAATACTTAAAGGGAGTCTCGGGAGCCTGATGCTGAATTACGTAGAAGGTCTTACCCTTGGTCTTGTCGTAGGGACGTTCACCGGGATCGAACTCTACTTCTTCCGAAGACGTGTTGTTGGAGTTGGTATCGGTGGTGGGGCCGCCCTGAGAACCGGTATCGGTGACCACAGGATCGTCGTTACAAGCAACCAACGCGAAGACCATCAACAGAGCAATCGTCAAGGAAAGCAGTCTTTTTGCGAGTTTCATTGTTTCTACCTCTTTCATAATATTTTTGGCTGCAGAGCAACCTTGGTGTTTCCATTGTACTTGTTTTTTTGCCGTTTGTCAAGGTCTCTTCCCGAAAATTCATATAAAAACCACAACTCAGAAGAATTTTCCTTTTTTTTGAGTCGATTCCCGCGGAGCACGAGCCTTCCGTCTCGGCATTCTCCGTGCCGGGGCGGAAAGAGTTCACCCATCGAAAACAAACCTCAAAAAAAACTCAGAGACGCACGAATGCGCCTCTGAGCAAAGGAAATTCAGTTCAATCGAATCAATCGAAGAAGCCTTCGGCACGATACTTCTCGATGGCGACGGTGTTGGGAACCACGTGCTCTTCGATCAGAGTATCAACAGAGCCTGCGTACTTATCAACAACGCCCTTAACGGTAGCACCTGCAAGCAGGTTGTTCGCCATATTGGACCAAACCGCATCCAGACCGTTGGGCCAGTAGCAGTACATGAGGGTCGCGCCGTCACGCAGCAGGTAGGTAACGTCCAGATCGGAGTTGAAGTAGGTGTTGCGGTAGTAAGCAATCAGGCCATCGTAATCCTCAACGCCGTTCAGACCCTCGAACATATCCCACATAATGAATGCGGAATGCTCGATCTTGTTGGCAAAGACGGGGATGGTAATACCGGAGCTGTTCTCGTAGTAACCGGTCATCTGGTTGGCTTCAGCGCCTGCCCACAGAGCCAGACCGAAATCGAAGTCAGCTTCAACCACGATGGTGTTGAACAGAACGTCGGGACGGGTCATGCAGTAAGCAGCCTCACTGTTCAGAAGGGGAGTATGATGGACCCAAGCGCTGGAGGACCAAAGGTTGTTGAAGTACTTGGTGTTGTCCTGATAGGAGGTCTTCAGCCACTGGAGGGCTTCCACCACGTCTGCATTGTTGATGCCGTTATGCCATTCCACGGAGCCGTCTTCATTGATCTTATCAATGTTGACCAGCTGAGCGCCGGTGGAGAGGATGGTGGCACGGGTCATGTGACCGCCCTGAGCGGCAATACCGTAGATGGTGGTGCCGGTGGAATCATCGTAAACGGAGGTGATGGATTCCAGCATGACGTCACGGTCCCACTGCTTCTTTTCCCATGCTTCCTGAGGATCGATCGCCTCAAAGGTCTTCAGCATATCGCGGTTGTAAACCAGCAGGTAGAAGGGAAGGGGGGTACGGTCGATCCACAGGTTGGGAGCAACGCCGTAGAAGGTACCGCCTGCCATCATGGTTTCGCGGGAAATGATATTGCCCCACTTTTCCATATCCCAGAAGTTGATGATATGGTCAACGGTCAGCATATCAACCATCAGAGAAGTGTCTCCGCCGGTACCGAGAGCCAGTCTCAGCTTGGAGTCGTTGTCGGAGAATACCAGATCGCCGCCGGCGCCGGTAACCTCCATCTGCTGCATGGTGGTAGCGAAGGCATCGCTGTAAGCAACCTGAACGAATTCAATGGTCACGCCGTAAGCGGCTTCGATCTCATCGATGCGTTCAGCAACCTTTTCGCCCATCAGAGAGTCCTGAGAATACTTGAAGGGAGTCTCGGGAGCCTGATGCTGAATGAGGTAGAAGGTCTTGCCCTTGGTCTCGTCATAAGGACGGGGACCGGGATCGAATTCTACGTCATCCGAGGAGGTGTTGTTGGAATTGGTATCGGTGTTGGGGCCGCCCTGAGAACCGGTATTGGTGTCCACAGGATCGTCGTTACAAGCAACCAATGCAAAGACCATCAACAATGCGAGTGCCAGGGAAAACAGTCTTTTTGCGAGTGTCATTGTGTTTTACCTCTTTCGTAATATTTTGGTTATAAACCCAGTATCAATATTTTATCGTGATTTTGCTTCCATGTCAAGGGTTTTTGCTTAAAATTCATATATAATCCACAACTCAGCAGGATTTCCCCCTTCGTTCGTCGGAATTCCGAGGCGATCTCCGCATAAAACAAGCCCTCCGCACGGGACAGTCCGAGCGGAGGGCAGGATATCAAGAAAAAAATTACGCTCAATAACCGGAATGCAGGTCCAGGGAGGTATCGTTCTCCACCCATTCGGACTGGACGTCAATGACGCGGTATTCGTCGTTGGTGTCTCGGATGATGACGGTGGAGATGCCCGCGTTGATGATCAGGCGCTTGCACATGGAGCAGGAGTTGGTCCCGGGGACGACCTCGCCCGTATGGGGATCGCGGCAGACCATATAGAGGGTTGCGCCGATCATTTCGTCCCGCGAGACGGCGATGATGGCGTTTGCCTCCGCGTGGACCGAGCGGCACAGCT
>JAFPBP010000260.1 GCA_017424085.1 Clostridia bacterium | reverse complement strand
GTAATAGCAACGGCGACAACAAGCCTCCGATTCTTCATATTCGATACCTCCTCGTTTGATGATTCAATTATATCATATATATATATACTTTGTCAAGGTCACTTTTCGGCAGAAACGGATCATTTTTGTGGAAAAATCGGCGCTTTGATTAATGCGCAGAAAACCGCACGATACTATTACTACCCGTGAGTACATAGTTGAAAGGCGGTTTTGTATGAAAAAGATTCAAATTCTCACGGGTGTGTTACTGGTTTCCTTGCTCTGCACGGGCATGGGGCGGGAAGCGATACAAAAGAGGCAGGACATGAACGGGATCATCCGTCTGCACGTGCGCGCCGCAAACGATACCGAAGAAGAGCAGGCACGAAAGCTTCGGGTTCGGGATGCGATCCTGCGCGAGACCCAAGAAATTCTTCGGGAATGCAACGACAAGGAGCAGGCAAGCATTCTGCTCAAGACCCATTGCGAGGATCTGCAGCGTGCGGGGGAACAGGTTTTGCAGGCAGAAAAATGCTCCCACTCCGTGACCGTGTCCTTGGAGCGAGAGCATTTTGATTATCGTGAATACGACGGATTCTATCTTCCCGCAGGAGAATACGAATCTCTGATCGTGACCATCGGTGCCGGAGACGGGGCAAACTGGTGGTGCGTGGTCTTCCCTGCCGCTTGCACCATGGGGGTTGCGGAGGTGGAGACCGACCCGTCGGTGATGCCCTCCCGTTTTCGACTGGCAACGGGGCGCCCCGAGCAGGTGACGGTCCGATTCCGCATCTGGGAGTGGATCAAAGGTCTCTTTGATCAATAAGAAAACTCTCCCGGCTTGGAATCGGCGACCTCCATGAGAATCTCGTAGAAATGAGCGGACGCCTCAAAGGCGCGCTTCACGTCGGGGATGAACTCCCGCGTTTGCAGGATCTCGTTATCGTAACGGCGGGCGACCCAAAAGAAATCCTTATAGGTAAACCATTCCTCCAACCCCTTGGGCGCACCCTCTTTAGGCTTCTTATAGCAGGATGCGGAAACCTCAAGCCCACCCGCCTGAGCCTCTCGGACGGCGGAACGGAAATCGTTGGGACAATCGGCAATATAATCCCGAAGCTTTCGCAAATAGGCAGGGCTCATATCCATGAACGCCAAGCCGTAGCGGAAATGGTCAGGCATGACTTCAAAATACAGCAACGGAAGATCCCACCGATCCAGCGCGGGCTTGAACGAGATCCAGACGTTATTGCGGTAAAGCATTTTATCGTGGGTAAAGCGGGTATCGCGGCGGGCACGGGAAACGCAACGGCGGGGGTCCACCAGAATGCGGTCGTCAATGGTGCGGGCGGTCTCCCCCAATTCCCAAACCAATTCCCCGAAGGGATCCTTGACCAAGCGCTTGTAATCGGGCTTGTGGGCGTCGTACCACGCCTTACTGTCCCGCTCCCGCAATTCCACCATAAAGGACTGCATTCCCGCGGGAATTCCTTCAAACATAAGGGTTCTCCTTTCTCAGTTCAAGCCAAGCTCCCGCGACAAGGTGAAATAGTCGTCGGTGAGAATGGTATCGATTCCCATGTCCAAAAACTTTTTAGCTTCCTCCACGTCATTGGACCAGAACACGTTGCATCGAATGCCGTGGGCGTGGGCTTTGTCAATCATTTCCTGATTGAAATAGGGCTTGAACAGCTGAACCTTTTCGCATCCGATGTCAATGGCGCGCTCCACGATCTCCCACGGTGCGCTTCCGCCGCCGCAGCAAAGGCGAATGTCGGGATAGAGACGGCGGCAAAGGCGGAGGAAATTATCGTTTCCGCACATGAAATAAATATGCTTGCGGCAATCGTAGCGGTCGATGAGGGAAACGATCTTACGCAGAGCATCCTCGGAATATTCGCATTGATTGTTTCGGGTCTTCACGTGAATGTTCATCACGGTGTGACCCGCAAATTTCCGCAAAATATCCTCAAAAAGAACGATGGGCAGTCCCTTGTAGTTCTCGCTGAATTTGGAGCCGAAATCCAGCGTTTTCAGTTCAGCGTAGGAATGATCGTAAATCTTCCCCGTACCGTCGCTGACCCGATCCAGAGACGAATCGTGGCTGGAGACGATCTCTCCGTCGGTGGTCACCCAAAGATCGAATTCGATCTCTTTTGCACCCAGAGCAACGGCGGCGCCGTAGGCGGGCAGACTGTTTTCGGGGGCGATACGATGCATGCCGCGATGGGCGCAGAGGCGGGGGTAAGGCATATACTGATCGAAGGGAACCACGGAGGCTCCGCCGTTGCGGTAGAGCCACGGACGGCGACCGTCCTCGATGTATTGATAATGCGCCTTCAGCGCACCTCGGAAGCCTGCGGGCTTATAATACTTTTCCTTGGGGTCGATCTCGCAAACGGCACGTCCCACGCGGCTCTTCAGATCCGCAAGCACCGTCCCGTCGGGAGCGATCACGCAGCTGCATCCGCAGATGGGAGAATCCTCCCCCAAAGAGACCGAGGCACGCAGAAGATAGGCGTTGGTCTGATAACACAGAAAGCGATTGATAATATTCAGCGCCTGATGGGTATCGGTGCGCTGGTGGGAGCAACCGATGATCACGTCCACGTTCTGCAACGCCAAGGGAGCGAAGGATTCGTAGAAATAGAAATCGTAGCAGGTCATGAATCCGAAGCGGATGCCCTCCATTTCGATCACGTCGGGCGTGCGGAATTCGTAGGAATAAGAAACGTCCAGCTCGTTTCCGCCCTGGGCTTCGGTCTTCACCTCGCTGGGAGCGGGATGGGCTTTGTAATATTTCCCTGCGATCTTTCCCTCCCGATCGATGGCGTAGGTGGTGTTGCGGGGACCCGTTTCGGTCCGATCCGCAGCATTGACAAAGACCATGGCATGGCACCGCTTTGCCATCTCGCAGGCACGGCGAAGGATATCCTCGTTACGCTCTTCGATGGAGGCGTGGAAATGAGCCTTGTCGGGCTGGGCGGCGGGAACGTCGCAATATTCGGGTAAAACGATCAGATCAAGATCGGATTCACATTGATCCATCAGCTCGATCATGGATCGGTAACAGGATTCGGCATCGGCGTGATTGGTGGAATAATAAGGCTGGATGACGCAGACCTTCATATTATTGTCCTCACTTTCGACTTGGTTAAGATTATTATACCACGGTTTTTGACGAATGTCAACCGAAAACAGAAAAAAAACGCCGCTTCTCGCGAAGAGAAGCGGCAGATTTTTGATTCAACTTACTTGGAGAGACGAGCTTCGAAGGCATCCAGCTGATTCCACAGTTCCTTGGGCATACGGTTGCCGACGGAATCGATTTTGTTGTAGAATTCACGCAGACCCTTGGCATCCTCCAGCCACAGATCCTTATCCACAGAGAGCAGACCCTTAACGGTCTCCAGATCCAGATCCAGACCTTCGATATTCAGGTCCTCAGCCTTGGGCATATAACCGATGGGAGTTTCCACGGCATCCACAGCACCGTCGCAACGGGCGAGGATCCACATGAGAACACGCATGTTATCGCCGAAGCCGGGCCAGATGAAGTGTCTCCGTGGTCGAGGTGCAAGCAGATTTGTGGCTTCTCCCAGCCCAACTCTTTAGCATACTCTACAGCACCTTGTGCCATGTATTGGAGGAGGGTTTGGTTAGCGTAGTTACGCGCACCTTTAGATACTTGGAGGATAACTGGGCTCTTGGTCTCAGCAGC
>JAFPBP010000259.1 GCA_017424085.1 Clostridia bacterium | reverse complement strand
GGCGAAGAGGGGCTCGTATTCCTTGTATTCCAGATCCTTACCGAGATAGGTCTCTACGATCTCGTAAGCGGCAGCGCCGTCGGTGGCAAGCTTGCCCAGAACCGTATCCAGAAGGGCTTGTGCCATGTAGTCGGTGTAGCCGTCCGCCGCCTTGACCTTGCAATAATCCTCCTCGGGGTTGACGCAGAGCGCCACGTTGGAGGGAAGAGTCCAGGGGGTGGTGGTCCATGCCAGGAAGTAGGCGTCCTCGCCCACGACCTTGAAGCGCACCACGGCAGAGCGTTCCTTTACGGTCTTATAGCCCTGAGCCACCTCATGGCTGGACAGGGGCGTTCCGCAACGGGGGCAATAGGGGACGATCTTGAAGCCCTTGTACAGCAGACCTTTTTCCCAGATCTGCTTCAGCGCCCACCATTCCGATTCAATGAAATCGTTATCGTAGGTCACGTAGGGATGCTCCATGTCTGCCCAATAGCCCACGGTGGAGGAGAAGTCCTCCCACATGCCCTTGTAGTTCCAGACGCTTTCCTTGCATTCCTTGATGAAGGGCTCAAGCCCGTATTCCTCGATCTGCTCCTTGCCGTCCAGCCCAAGCTTCTTTTCTACCTCAAGCTCTACGGGCAGACCGTGGGTATCCCAGCCCGCCTTGCGGACGGTATACTTCCCCTTCATCGCCTGATAGCGGGGAATCATATCCTTGATGACGCGGGTCAAAACGTGCCCGATGTGGGGCTTTCCGTTTGCGGTGGGAGGACCGTCGTAGAAGGTGTAGTATTCCCCCTCCTCGCGGCGGTCGATGCTCTTTTCAAAAATGCGGTTTTCAGCCCAGAATTTTTCGATTTTTTTCTCGCGTTCGACGAAATTCAGATCGCCCGATACTTTCTCGTACATTGAGTTTCCTCCGTTGATTTTTGAACCTTCCCGAAAAACAAAAACGCCCTCATCCCGCAGTTACGGGACGAAGACGCACTTCGTTCAACCACCCGATACACATACGTACATATGCTTCCCCAAGTTACGTGGGGGATTCACGGCGGAACTTAATAGGGTCTCGGACCCGTTCGGCACGCAGCTCGGAAGGGATATTCGTCGGACGTTACTCAGCATCGGGCTCACACCGTCCCCGACTCGCTTTGCTTTTCCTGTCCGATTACTGGCTTCGTCACAGCTTTTCGGTTCAGTTTCTTTCATTATGTTCCTATTATATCACGCTTTTTCCGTTTTGTCAAGCCCGTACGGGGCGTTTTTGAGAAAAAGGGAGGGTTTTTTCGTGCTTTTTTCTTATTCTCCCGCCTCTGCGGTCAGGGGCACCACGGTGGCGCCGACGCAGGCGACGATCTGATCGGTCTTCACCAACAGCTGACATCCCTTGATCCCCGCGCTGACCGTGATCTTTTCGTAGCCGAGGCACGCCTCGTCCATATAGGTGGGAAATTTTTTCTTCATGCCCAGGGGAGAGCAGGCGCCCCGTACGTAGCCGGTCAACGCCAACAGATCCTTTACGTGAATGGGCTCGATCTTCTTGTTTCCCGTGATCCTTGCCGCCTGCTTCAGATCGATCTCCCGATCGGCGGGAATGCAGAAGACCACGGGGCCCGTTTTGTCCCCCTTTGTCACGATGGTCTTAAAGCATTGCCCCGCAGGCAAGCCGATCTGTCGGGCAATATTCACCCCGCTCAGATCGTTTTCGTCGGGAATATATTCCTTTGCCTCGTAGGCGATCTTTGCCTTGTCCAGCATGCGCATGGCGTTGGTCTTGTTCATCGGTCAAAACCCCTTTCCTTCGCACATTATATCACAGATCGGCGCAGAAATCAAGGGGATCTGCCCGAAAATGTGAAATAAATGTTATAATCCGCCTCGTTCCCTTGACAAGATTTTCTTCCCATGGTATACTGTAGGCGTACTGAAGATGCCAAAACTTTCGGTAGAGGCGCGGCAGTTACCCGATCCGACAAAGAGGCCCGAGGCGGGTCCGGATTCGGAGAGCTTCCGCCGAGATTGCGGTGAGAGCCTTTCAGCCGCAGTCGGGACGGGGCAGAATATGCACCGTACTGCCACAAGCATTTGTGGAGCGCTATCGTGTTCAAGGGGGAACTTTTGTCCATGGAGCGTTTCGCTTCATGGCATTTTTTGTATAAAATTTTGGGAGGATGATTCTCATGAAAAAATCTCTTCGCATCCTCGGAATCCTTCTGCTCTGTCTGCTGGTGGTCGGTGCATTCTCTATGACCGCCTTCGCCGAAGAGACGGGAGAGTCCGTGGAGGAATACTCCAGCATCTTCTATGAAACCGCAATTTCCCTCTTGCCCCCCGTGGTCGCCATCGTTCTGGCGCTGATCACCAAGGAGGTTTATTCGTCTCTGTTCATCGGAATTCTCACCGGTGGCGTTCTGTACGGCATCTCCGCAGGCGGATTCAGCATTGAAACCACCTGGAACGCCGTGGTCAACGACGGCTTGATCGCCAACCTGTCCGACGCATACAACGTGGGCATTCTGATCTTCCTCGTGGTTCTCGGTATCATCGTCGTCATGATGAACCGTGCGGGCGGAAGCCGCGCCTACGGGGAATGGGCGTCCCGCAAGATCTCCACCCGTCGCGGGGCTCAGGCATCCACCTTCGGGCTGGGCGTTCTGATCTTCGTGGACGACTATTTCAACTGTCTGACCGTAGGCAGCGTAATGCGTCCCCTCACCGATAAGCAGCGCATTTCCCGCGCAAAGCTTGCCTACCTCATCGACGCCACCGCCGCTCCCATCTGCATTATCGCTCCCATTTCCTCTTGGGCTGCCGCTGTCAGCGGAACCGTGGAGGGGGTCAACGGCATCAGCCTGTTCATTCAGACCATTCCCTATAACCTCTACGCTCTGCTTACCCTTGTCATGGTCTTTTATCTCGCTCTGAGCGGCAAGGACTTCGGTCCCATGCGCCGTTACGAGCAGATGGCTCTTGCGGGCGAAACCGACGAAAGCATCGACCATAACGTGGATTCCTCCGAGGATAACAAGGTCAATACCAAGGGTAAGGTTATCGATCTGATCCTTCCCGTTGTGATCCTGATCATCTGCTGCGTAGGCGGTATGCTTTATACGGGCGGCTTCTTCTCGGGCGTGGATATCGTCAATGCCTTTGCCAAGTGCGACGCCTCGTACGGTCTCGCCTTCGGCTCTCTGATCGCGCTGATCATCGACGTGCTCTATTTCCTCTTCCGCCGCGTTTTGTCCTTCCGTGATTGCATGTCCTCCATTCCCGAGGGCTTCAAGCAGATGGTCCCCGCTATTCTGATCCTCACCTTCGCATGGGGCCTGAAGAGCATGACCGGTCTTCTGGGCGCCTCCTCCTTCGTTGCGGGCGTGGTGGAGCAGTTCACCGCTCTGCAGATCCTTCTTCCCGCCATCCTCTTCCTGGTTGCCGTGTTCCTGTCCTTCGCTACGGGCACCTCTTGGGGCACCTTCGGAATTCTGATCCCCATCGTTACGGGTGTCTTTGAGGAAAGCCTTGCGGCAGTTGCCGACGGCGGCGCCATCCCCTCCATGGTCATCGTCTGCATCTCCGCCTGCCTTGCGGGTGCCGTTTGCGGCGACCATTGCTCCCCCATCTCCGATACCACCATCATGTCGTCAACGGGCGCCCGTTGCGACCACGTGACCCACGTTGCCACTCAGCTGCCCTACGCCATGACCGTGGCTTCGGTCTGCTTGGTTGGTTATCTGATCGCAGGCTTCGTACAGAACGTCTTCCTGGTTCTGGGAATCAGCTTGGTTCTGTTGTTTGCCCTCCTGTTCCTTCTTTCGTGGCTGACCGACCGCAACAAGAAATAATCGATCCGATACGGAAGGCGTGCTCGTCACGCCTTCCGTTTTTTTTGTAACGTTTTCCCGTTCCCCGAATCTTATAGATAAAACCTTCTTCGGAAAGGAATGATTCCATGGATCCCCGTAAACTTTCAGCAAACGTCATTCTCGGGCTTACTGCCATCGGCGACGGCATTCTCGGTTCCATCGCCGCCGCATCCTTTCTCGGGGCGTTTATCGCCCATGGGGAATGGGCTTGGCTGTTTGTGCCGCTCCTGCTTTTGTGTCTGGGTGGTATTATCGCCCTCCACGTGCTCAAGGATCGGATGGTTCGCGGCGTGAAGGCCTCTCTTGTGGGAGAATTGCTTCTCCTGCTTCTTCCCGTCTTTTCCAGCGTCCCCTTAGCGTTCGCTCTGCTGATGCTCTTTGACCGTCTGTTGTTTTGAGGAGGTAGGATATGTCTCAGAAAAGCATTGATACCGTCCACGGTGCGATCTTTGCCGTGTCGTACGGGATCCTTTGCCCCGCAACCCTTTTTACGTATCTGTTCTTTCTCATGTATTACCGCGCCTTTCTCCCCGACGCATGGAGTGATCTTACCCCGAAGGCATTCGTTATCCCGGCGTTCTTTTTGTTTTGCCTCGGGTGCTACGTTTTCGTTCATTTGTGGAAGGTCAATTATTGGCGCCGTCATGAAAAGCGTCTGATCCATACCCTTCTGGAGGTCATTCTTCCTATGGTGATGTTTTATCCGGTTTTGATGTCTTTGTATTTTTTTGCCGCGTCTTTCCCTTCGTTTCTTTGATCTTGTCCCCGCAGACCTTTTCTGCGGGGGAATTTTTTTCGACAAATAAACGCCCCTCGTTATTTTCCTTGACAGGGGAGAGGATTTGTGCTATAATAAAAAACAGACCCCGTTTCTTTTTATTACAGCGAAAAACGGCTGAAGAAAATACGATCCGTTCCCATGGAACAATCAACAGGAGGTTTTACCCATGATCATTCCCCGCGTAAAAAGTGAAACCCGCTCCAAGCAAACCGCAACCTTTTCCCTTCCCTTGAAGGTGTTTTGCGCCGACGCCCCCTCCACCGATCTTCTGGCGGTTTGGCTGGAGTTCCGTCCCGACCTGCCTCTTCTTTTGTGTGATGCCCGTGCCGAGGCGGACGTTGTTCTGTCCGTTCAGCCCAACTGCTCCCGCTTCGACGAGTTCTATTCTCTGTCTGTCACCGAATCTGCCGTCAACGTGATCTTCAAGGATTATCTCGGCGGACGCAATGCTCTGGCGACCCTGTCCCAGCTTCTGGTCGTTGCCGACGGGACCGTTACCTGCCCCGTGCTTCGCATCTCCGACTGGCCCGATTCCTCCTTCCGTGCCCTCATGCTGGACCCCGCCCGTCGGTTCATTCCCGTGCCCGATCTGAAGCGGTGCATTCTGCGGATGGCAATGTGCAAGATGACCAAGCTTCGCCTTCATCTCAGCGATGCGGGCGGCTACTGCCTGCGCTCCGAGGCGTATCCCGATTTCCCCTCCCAGGACGGATTGTATTATTCCGTAGAGGAGATGAAGGAGGTCATCGCCTACGCCGCCACGCTGGGCATTGATATTATCCCCGAATTCGATATTCCCGCCCATGCCCGCGTTCTGTTGCAGTACGCTCCTCACCTGTCCTGCGAGGTGGAGATCCCCGAGAATATGACCAACTACGTGGCGTGCGTTTCCAACGAGGCGCTTTATGAATTTTTGACCCCCATCTTTGCGGAGCTGGCGGAGATCTTCCCCTACGAATATATCCACATCGGAACCGATGAGATCGCCATGCGGGATACGGACCATTTCCACCGCTGGAACGAATGCCCCCGCTGTCAGGCGTTCTGCCGCGAAAACGGCATTGAAAACGAGACCGAGCTTTTTTACTATTTCCTCCGCCGTATGTATGGGATCATCACGTCTCTTGGCAAGAAGATGATGATGTGGAACGATAACATCGACATTTCCAAATCCCCCGAGCTTCCCCGTGATATCCTCATCGAATTCTGGCGGGTTGCGGGCAAAAATCGCGGTCCCCGCGAGGGCTGCTCCATGGCTCGCTTTTTGGAGGAAGGGTTTACGGTGGTCAACGCCGATTATCCCAATACCTACATCGACCTTTACATCCGCTGGGAAAAGCTTCGCACCTGGAACCCCGTCATCGCCCCCGCCGATCTTCCCGAGGCGGCGCATCAGATTTTGGGCGGCGATATGTGCGCTTGGGGTGATACCCGTCCCAACATCAACTATTACGATTTCATCTTCCTTGCGGCGCTTCCCGCCTTTGCGGACCGCACCTGGAAGCATGCTCCGATTCTGGACGACAAGGAATTTGAGCTGGGCTTGACCCGCCATATTCTCGGTCAGTCGGTACCCGAGGGCTTCAACCTCTTCGACACGGTCAACGGGATCATCATCACCTACAAGGATCTGACCTTCTTCCGCCCCAATGCGGATCTTGCCTCCTTCCAAGGAGTTCTCGACGGGATCACTCCCGAGAATGAGATCCAGAAGGAAGCGATTGCGGTTTACGGAAAATACGTGAAAAATGCATAAAAGAACGGAGCCGAGGGAAACCCCTCGGCTCCGTTCTTGTTTTGTGATTCCGATTCAGATCTCCAGATCCGCCACCACGGGCAGATGGTCGGAAACGCCGATGTTGGGCACGTGCGTGCCGCACACCTTGCATTTGTCGTTGACGAAGATATAGTCGATCTTTCGATCCGCTCCGTAGGCGGGGAAGGTGAGCAGAGGATCCTTCGAGACCGACGCCGTGTCGGTCAGAACGGAAGCGATTTTTTCGATGTATTCATGGTTGGGTAAAAGGTTCAGGTCTCCCATGAAGATCAACGGGGTCTTGATCTCGGCCGCCCGCTGCAGAACCAGCTCGGTCGCCAGCCTCTGCTCCACGTCGTTGAGCCCGAAATGGCAGACCAGAACCGTTACGGCGGTCCGATCTATATCGATGCAGATCTCCCCTAAGACCCGATCCTCAAAGTGTGCTCCGTTCACGCGCATCTCGGGGGTGGTGCGGATGGGGTGCAGGGTATAGGAAATGATGGGAAATTTGCTCACCAGCGCGTTTCCGTATTCCCCGTTTGCAATGGGAATGGCAGGGCAGAAGAGGTAATTCCAGCCCAGCGCCTCGCCGATGGCTTGCGCCTGATTGCACAGCCCCTCGCCTTGCTGGCTGCGAACCTCGTTCAGCCCGCACAGAACGGCGCCCGTCTGTCGGATGGCTTCGGCGGTCTTCTTCAGGTCGATGACCCGCTCTCCCGCAAGCCGCTTGGGGTGATCCTCCCCGTGAAAGATATTATAGGTGGCAATGCGCAGATTCATGACAATTCTCCTCTCGGCTTGATGGCTTCATTATAGCACATTTTTTTGATAAATTCAAGAGGGACTTGCGAAAAAGATCGTTTTATGGTATAATATGGGTATAAAACTTTTTCGTGGGAGGTGACGGCTTGTGGATGTGGCGTTGACGGTGTTCCGCTTGCTTCTCTTTTTATGCTCCGTCTGCGGCTGGATGATCCTGCTCAAGCGGGCAACCCGTATGAATTCCGCCTTCCTGCCGGGCGTTACGCTGGCAGGTCTGACGGTGATCCTCTTCTCTTGCGGGCTTGTGGGATTTCTCGCTCCCGCCTCCATGGTGCTCTACGCGGGCGGCTTGGGGCTTTTGATCTGCTTTTTGGTGACCGCGCGCCGTCGGGGCTTTTCGCTGGCGTTTCTGTGGTCTCCCGCAATGATCTTTTTCTTTTTGTCGGCGCTGATCTCCCTCCCGCTTCTGTGGGGCGTTCGGTTCTATCATTACGATAATTTCTCCCATTGGGCAACGGTCTTGTATGAAATGCTCTCCTTTGATTCCTTCCCCACTCCTGAGACCGTGACCATGTTTACTTCCTACCCGCCCGGAACCGCATCCTTCTTGTATTTCTTCTGCCGTGCCGTGGGAACGGCGGAGCACGTAGCCCTGTTGGGGCAGGGAATCCTGTCTGCGGCGCTTTTGTCGGCATTGTTCTTTCGCGTTCGCAGAGTCCCCTCCTACGGCTTTGCCACCGCATCCTTCCTCGCCCTCGTCGTGACCTGCCTTTTGGTCTTTGACGACGGAACCTTGCAGATCTTCAGCCTTTTGGTGGATGCTCAGATGGGCTTTGCGGCGGTCCTGATCTGGTGCTTGCGGGAATCGTATCTTGATCACCCGTCCCGCGGCTGGGTCGCCATCGCTCCCGTTCTGATCCTTTTGGTCCTGATGAAAGCCAACGGCTTTTTGTTCTGGGGATTGTTCGTCCTTCTTATGGTTTACGATGCGCTGAAGCGCACGCCCGCAGGGGAGAGGCGGCTCGTCTTCCTTCCCATCGCAGCATCCGTTTTATGGTTCTTCCTGTGGAAGATCTACCATCTGACGATCTATGATTCTCTGCGCGCCGCTCTGCC
>JAFPBP010000258.1 GCA_017424085.1 Clostridia bacterium | reverse complement strand
GGCGGTCTTATCGGGAGCGCCGTAGTATTCCACTGCAAGTCCGCAGGGAGAACCGTTTTTCAGGTTCACGCAGATCTCACCGTTTTCACCCGTGGGAACGGGGTTTCCGTCGGGATCCAGAAGCTCCACGTCGTAGACGGGGACCTTGCGGCCCATGGAGCCGATCTTGTGGGGTGCGCCCACCATATTGCCGATCATCATGGTGCTTTCGGACTGACCGAAGCCCTCGATGATCTGCAGTCCCGTGGCTTTTTCGAACTGGCGGTAAACCTCGGGGTTCAGCGCCTCGCCCGCGGTGGTCATCTGTTTGACCGAGGAGAAATCGTATTTGGAAATATCCTGCTTGATCATCATGCGAAGCATGGTGGGAGGGGCACAGAAGGAGGTGATGTGATATTTTGCAAACATGGGCAAAATATCCGCCGCGTCGAAGCGGTCAAAGTCGTAAACGAAGGTTGCCGCCTCGCAGAGCCATTGCCCGTACAGCTTGCCCCACATGGACTTCGCCCAACCCGTATCGGAGATGGTGAAATGAAGTCCGTCGGGATCCACGTTATGCCAATACTTCGCCGTATGGAAATGCCCGAGGGGGTATTTATGGTTGTGTGCGGCGATCTTGGGATAACCCGAGGTGCCCGAGGTAAAGAACATGAGCATCAGATCGTCGCCGCAGGGGGTATCGTCGGTACGGGGGCAACGGGTGCTGTAGAGAGGATATTCCTCGTCAAAGCTGCGCCAGCCCTCCCGAGAGCCGCCCACCAGCATCTTGTGCTTCAGCGTGGGGCACTCCTCGGCTGCGATCTCCACCTGTCGGGCGGTATCGCCGTCGGCGGTACAGACGATGGCAGATACCCCTGCCGATTGGAAGCGATATTCAAAATCGTGCTCCTGCAGCTGATTGGTTGCGGGAATGGCGATGGCACCCAGCTTGTTCAGCCCGAGAATGGCGAACCAGAACTGATAATGCCGCTTGAGCACCAGCATCACGCGGTCCCCCTTGCGGATGCCCAGCGACTTGAAGTAGTTGGCGCATTGCGCAGACGCCTTTTTCATGTCCTTGAAGGTGAAGCGCCGCTCTTCCCCGTTGCGGGAAATATGGAGCATGGCAAGCTTTTCGGGCTCCCGCTCCGCCAGCGCATCCACCAGATCGTAGGCGAAATTGAATTGATCGGTATTCTTGAAGGTGATGGAGGTGGGAGTTCCGTTCTCGTTTTCCGTAACGTCGATGAAGTTGCGGTAAATACGGTCCTTGGTATCCACCGTATGGACCTTCTTCTCCGCCATGGCGGGGACGTCGGTCAACTCGGGGATGGGTTCTCCCGTGGGGTTCAGAACGATGGCATAGAAGACGCAGTCCTTGCCGTTGACGGCGATCATGCCGTGGGGCGTGTCACTGTCGAAGTAGATGCTGTCTCCGGGGCCCAGCACTTCCTTGTGCTCGCCCACCTGGACCATCAGGTTTCCTTCGATGACAAGATCGCATTCCTGCCCCGCGTGGGTGGTCAGCTCAATATCCTTCTGCTCCGCCTGACTGTCGTAAAGGCAGCGCACGTACAGAGGCTCGGCAATACGGTCACGGAAGGCGTACGCCAGGTTATAATAGGTCATGCCGTGGGCGTGAGAGACCTTTTGTCCCGCACCCGCCCGCGTCACGGTATAAGACTTCAGCTTGGGGCTGTACCCCTCGATGATGTCGGTAACGTTCACGTTCAGCGCCATGGCGCAACGGTAGATGAAGGCGAAGTTCAGATCGCTCTTTCCTTCCTCACAGCGAAGATATTCCTCCTCGCTGACCCCCGTCTTGCGCGCCATATCCGCAACGGTCAGATTTTCCAGCTCCCGTAGGTCACGGATTCGCGCCGCCATTTCGCGGATCTTGAAATCCAGCCCTGTCATTTGTTCCATACAACGATCTCCTGTTTCCGGACGAAAAAAAACGCACTCGTCCCAAAGATTCAAAAACTTTGAGACGAGTGCGTTACACTTCTGCAATACACCCGCGGTACCACTCAAATTGCGGATGGGACTCCGCCGCTCTTGGGATCCAGCAACCCCTATGCATTCACGCAGCAATCACGGGGAGATTCTACCTGCCCGAGGGCGTTCTTTCTCCCGGCTCGGAAGCGACAAATACGGTCCCCGTTCGATGGCTCGCACCAACCGCCATTTCTCTCTGCGACCGTTGGATCCGTATCCTCTTCGTCATAGCCTTTGTACATTATAAAGAATATTACTATTTTATCACATCTTAACTTATTTGTCAAGACCTTTTCTGAATTTTTTTGCAAAACCCGCGATTTTTTTCACATTTTACCCCCGTTTTTTTCTTCTGTCGACGGTGCCGAAACGCGGCACGAAAAAAGCATGCGGAGGTTGTTGCGAATTTTTTCAAAAAAACCTCTTGACAGACGGGCGCTTTTCGTATAAAATAAAAGACGCCTCAACGAACGACGAAAGGATTCCGCCATGCCTCAGATGATCTTCGGACAGATCCTCGGCTTTGCCGCAACGGCAGCCACCATCCTGTCCTACCAAGCAAACACCCAACGAAGGCTGATGATCTGGCAATGCCTTGCCACGGTCTTCACCTGCATCTCCTATCTGCTGCTGGGAGCGGATTCGGGCTTCATTCTCAACATCGTCTGTCTGGTACGAAACGTTTCCTTCGCCATTCTCAAGCCGGGTTCGACGCCTATGAAGGTAGCGGCGCCCATTCTGTCCCTTGCCATGATCGTCTTCGGGATCTTCTCCTGGCAGGGCCCCGTGTCCCTTCTGATCATGCTGGGGCTTGCCATCAACACGATCTTTCTGTCTCTGGGAAAGCCGCAGGTGCTTCGCTACAGCATTCTTCTCACCTGCTCCATGATCCTGACCTACAACGTGGCGGTCTTTTCTCTGGGCGGGATTCTCAACGAAGGGTTCGCCATCGTCTCCTCGGCGATCGGAATTCTTCGCTATCGCAAAAAGGACGAAAAACTCGGTTAAAAGCATCCGATCAAGCGCGGACGTCTGCAACGGCAGGCGTCCCGTTTTTTTATTCCTCGTAAAGCCCGTAGGTCTCCAGCATAAATTTTCCGATCTCGTAGAGGGACGTCGTCACCGATTTCCAGACCGAAAGAGGAACCGTTTCCAGCTTACGGACAACCTCGCCGTTGTAACGGAATTCGGGGGAATTGCGAAGAGGCGCGGGCGTGTTGGATTCAAAATTGAAGGTGCCGCGGTAATTTGCGTCCCTCAGCCCCTGCAGGACCGCATCCCAGTTTACGGTGGAGTAGCCCGAGGAATAGGGCATCATGTGCATATCCACCCGCTTGCGGGGATTGGGATCGGGGAAGAATCCCACGTTCTCATGGGCATGGATCGCAACCAGACGGTCCCCCAGGGTTTGAATGGCGTCGTAGGGAGATCCGTTGGCGTGAAGATATTCAAAATGATTGGCATGCCCGATGTCCCAGCAGGCGGCGAAGGAGGGATGTCCGATGCGCTCGATCAGCTCCACCAGATCCGCCGCAGACCACAGGAAATAGGGATCCATGTAATGCCCGATGTTCTCGATAAGGATCGTTACCCCCGTCTCCTCCGCCACGGGAATCAGAGAGCGGTAGAAGGCGACGTTGTTCTCAAAAAATTCCTCCCGCGTGTTTCCGTTCCGTGCACCGGGATGAACCACCGTATTGGAAAAGCCCGCACCGCGGCAGAAGCGAAGAGCGTTCTCCGCCGACGCCTTTGCGGGGGCGAAGGAGGCTTCGTCCCGAAAGGGATTGGGCATGGGCGCGTGGGTCTGAGTCACGGTCAGATCGCAGGAATCCAGAAGATCCCGCCAGAAGGCACCTGCCTTAACGGGGTCATCCCCCATCATATCGGCGGTGATCTCAAAATCCACGCAACGAAAGCCCGTGGCGCGGAAGGTCCGGAAGACCTCCTTGGGATCCATCCCCCTGCGAAGATAACACGAAACCGCGCTGGAAGTAAGAGACAGCTTCATGGCAAAGGTCCTCCCGATTACAGCTTATTACGCTGAATTTTTCCGCTGATGGTCTTGGGCAGGGAATCGCGGAAGACCACGATACGGGGATATTTATAAGGTGCGGTATGCTGCTTGACGTAGTTCTGAATTTCCTTTTTCAGTTCCTCGGTGGGCTCGGTTCCCTTGGTCAGAACGATGGATGCCTTGACCACCTGTCCGCGAACCTCGTCGGGAGCGGCGGAAACACCGCATTCCAGAACATAGGGCAGCTCCATGATGACGCTTTCGATCTCAAAGGGTCCGATGCGGTAACCCGA
This sequence comes from Clostridia bacterium, assembly GCA_017424085.1. Taxonomy (GTDB): domain Bacteria; phylum Bacillota; class Clostridia; order Oscillospirales; family UBA644; genus RGIG995. Next base: position 80 of record JAFPBP010000258.1, on the reverse strand, counting down.
GGACTTGATCACGTCGTCCACGCGCCCCACGTACCAGAAGTAGCCGTCCTCGTCGCGCCATGCGGTATCACCCGTATGGT
>JAFPBP010000257.1 GCA_017424085.1 Clostridia bacterium | reverse complement strand
GAGGTGATAACCGCAAGAACCTTTTGTTGGAAGATCGCGGGAACAGCGGCAATCACGGCGGAAAGCAGGATGCATACCCCCGCAATGGGAACGAGAACGGGATAGGCAGAGAACAAAAGCTTTACGGCACGGGAAAGAGCCTTAAAGTCGATCTTAGGACCGCCGCGATGCATTTTTCTCATATCGGAAGGAGGCATTTTAGTTTGCTTACTCATGATCCGCACCTCCGTTCGTCTGCTGCTCGTACACTTCGCGGTAAATCACGCAACGGGACAACAATTCCTCATGGTTGCCCACGTCGGAAACTGCACCGTTATCGAAGACGATGATCATATCGGCATCCTGCACGGAAGCAACGCGCTGGGCGATGATGATCTTCGTGGTCTCGGGAATAAACTTCTTAAATCCTGCACGGATCAAGGCGTCGGTCTTGGTATCGACGGCGCTGGTGGAGTCGTCCAGGATCAGGATCTTGGGCTTCTTCAACAACGCACGGGCAATACAAAGGCGTTGCTTCTGACCGCCCGAAACGTTGGTTCCGCCCTGCTCGATGTAAGTATCGTATCCGTCGGGGAAGGAACGGACGAAATCGTCCGCCTGAGCCAGCTTACAAGCCTCGACGATCTCCTCATCGGTGGCGTCGGGATTGCCCCAACGGAGGTTTTCCTTGATGGTGCCTGAGAAAAGCAGGTTCTTCTGCAAAACCATAGCAACCTCGGAGCGAAGAGTTTCTATGTCATAGGAACGAACGTCAAGTCCGCCCACGCGAACCGTTCCCTCCGTGGCGTCATACAGACGGGGAATCAGCTGAACAAAGGAGGATTTTCCCGACCCCGTGCCGCCGATGATTCCCACGGTGGCTCCCGAAGGAATATGGATCTCCACGTCGGACAAGGAATTACGCTTTGCCTTCGCGGAATACTTGAAATTCACATTATCGAAATCAACCGAGCCGTCGGCGACGTTGCAGACGGGATTCTGAGGATTGGAAAGAGACGGAGTCTCCTCCAAGACCTCTACGATACGCTTCATGGATTCGCCCGACATGGTCAGCATGACGTAGATCATGGAGATCATCATCAGCTGCATGAGGATCTGCATGCCGTAGGTCAGCATGGCGGTGATTTCACCCACGTTGATCAGAGTTCCGCCGCTGGAAACGATGAGATACGCGCCAACCGAAAGAACGAAGATCATATTTACGTGCACACAAAACTGCATCAGCGGCGTATTCAGAGCAACGAGACGCTCGGCGCGAGTGAAGTCCTTGCGGATATCCTCCGAGGCGGCGCCGAATTTTTCCTTCTCGTAATCCTCTCTGGCAAATCCCTTGACCACACGCATGGCGCGAACGTTCTCTTCGATGGACTCATTGAGACGGTCATACTTCTTAAACACACGGCGGAAGGAGGGCATTGCCTTGCGGGCAATCAGAAGAAGCCCCCCGATGAGGACAGGAATGATCACCACAAAGGATGCCGCCAAAGCACCCCCCATAATAAACGCCATGATCACGGAGAAGATCAGCATCAGGGGCGCACGGACCGCAATGCGGATGATCATCATGTAAGACATCTGCACGTTACTCACGTCGGTGGTCATGCGGGTAACGAGAGATGCGGTAGAAAATTTATCAATGTTTTCAAAGGAATAATCCTGAATCCGATGGAACAGATCGTGGCGCAGGTTTTTGGCAAAGCCCGCAGACGCCTTGGCGCAGGTAAAACCTGCAATTCCTCCGCAACAGAGGGAGAGAATTGCCAACGCGGCAAGAATCAACCCTGTTTGAATGACGGTCGAAAAGGGAGCGCCGTCCTTAATGGAGTTGATCAGATTTGCGGTAATGAAGGGGATCAAGCATTCGATGATCGACTCTCCGATGATGAAGATCAGCGTGAGAATAGTTGCGGTCCTGTACTCTCTCACGCACTGTAAGAAGCGCTTAAACATAGATTAACAAAGGTCCTTTCTTTCGGCTCAATGCCGGACACTCCGCAGCAGCGGCGCAAAATGGGAAAAGATCAGCGAACGAGATCTGCATCGGAGGCGTTGGTTTCCCGCAAAATATAATGGGGACGTCCCTTGACCTCCAGATAGGTTTTGGACAGATACTGACCAATGATTCCGAGGCACACCATCTGCACGCCGCCGATAAAGGTGATCAGACAAACCAATGACGCCCAACCGTCCACGCTGGATCCGCCAAAGCAAAGCTTGCGGATCACGATGAACAGGACAACCAAAACCGAAAGCACGGAGAACAGCACGCCGATCCAGGAGGCAATGTTCAGGGGAGTTTGGGAGAAGTTCACGAAACCGTCAATGGAATAGCGGAACAGCTTCCAGAAGCTCCACTTGGTCTGCCCTGCCACACGTTCCACGTTCTCATAGGGCAACCAATAGGTACGGAATCCGACCCATCCGAAAATGCCCTTGGAAAAGCGATTGCGTTCGCTCATGGCGACGATGGCATCCACCATAGACCTGCGCATGAGGCGAAAATCCCGCGCACCGTCCACAATATCCGCATCGGAAATGCGGTTGATGATCTTATAGAACATACGGGCAAAGAAGGAACGGATCTTCGGCTCTCCTGAACGGGTCACGCGACGGGTCGCAACGCTGTCGTAATCGCCGCCTTCCAAAAGCTCAAACATCTGAGGAAGCAGCGCGGGCGGGTCCTGAAGGTCTGCGTCCATTACGGCAACGTAATCACCCTTAGCGTTGCAGAAGCCTGCATACATCGCCGCTTCTTTTCCGAAATTACGGGAAAAAGACAGATATTTCACACGCTCATCCTGTTGCGCAAAGGATCGAAGCACCTGCAACGTTCCGTCCGATGAACCGTCGTCCACGAACAGAAATTCAAAATCAGCCCGATCCGCCATATCTGCGGCAACCTTGGATACCTCGGGTAAAAAATACGGGAGCGCCTCCTGCTCGTTATAGCAGGGGATCACCAACGAAATCAGCCGTTTCAATTCATCAACCTCCGTGCGACGTTATATGTTTTATATAATATTATAACATATATTCTCTCCCATTTCAAGAAGATTTTCCCGATTGATTCGTTTTTTTCCTATTCTCGTAACAGTTTCTTCAAAAAATCACTTCCCCCATACGGAGGAAGTGATTCCTATCATGAAATACGGATCTTAACAACGACCTTTCGGATCAATCCGCCCTCGGCGCACCGCAAGCCGGGATTGTGCAGATCCTCGGGATGGAAGATCGCAAATTCCCCGCGTTCGAGACGCAGAACAGATTTGTGATCGTTGCAGGTATAAAACGCGGCATCCTTCTCCGGATCGTACGGGATCAACTCCTCGCACGCCTCAACGGGGGCAACCTCGATCCGTTCGCACCCATCCAGCAGGAACTGAATATCGATATAGTTCTCGTGCCCCTCGAAGCGATCGGAGGATTCCGAGCCATCGTATTCCTGAACGAAGGCGTATAGAGCCGTCCCGTCCAGATCGTATCGTCCCACGGGAAGATCGGAGTCGATCGCCTTTTGCAAAAACGCAAAGGCTGCGGAGAAGGAAGGATGCATGGGGGAATAACGCTCAGCGAGTTGCAAGACATCTTGGATCATGAGATTCTCCTCCTAACGAAAATCAAAGGTTGAAATACTTTTTCTGCATTTCGGGGATCTGCCCTTTCATGGAGCGAAGAACGACCTCAGCACGGGGATCCCCCGCCAGATAGCGGTTCATATAATACCCTTCCGCCTCACAAGCAAGATCATGGAGGGGGAAATAATGCTCCATCAAAAAGCTGCCGTATTTGATCCAGCGGAAATCGCCCACAAGACGGTATTCCTTGCTGATGGTATCCACGGCGACGCTGTATTTTTCCTTAATGGCGGAAATCAGCGCCTCACGGGTATTCTCATGAGCAAAGACAATGGTGGAGCAGATCAGAGCGTTTCGGTTGTGCTCGGTAGAGCCGTGGCTGTCGGTGCTCCCAACGATGGGATGATCGATACCCTTCGCCTTCATTTCGTAATAAAAGCCCGTTTGGAAGCCGTTGTGAGAATAAATATTTTCACCGCCCAGAACCTCAAAGGCGTCGAAGGGAGCCTTTTCATAGATAAACTCGGTGTAATCCTCGGGCAGCTGCATCATCTGACAAAGCCAATAGGGATGGGGGAAAATGCCCAAGCCGTCGGCGGCACGCACCTGCTCGTGGATCCATTCCATCACGGCAAAGCTGAGGCGCTCCGATCGATGCTCACGGGGAACCTTCTTCGCACGCTCTTCGATCATGGCAATGAATTCTTCCTCGGTCATGGGGGCGGGAGCATTCCCGTTCAGGCTGCGCCAAGCAAGATCATCCCCGTTTTTCTCCTGATTCCGAGAGGGAGTGACGAGGGCGTTCACGCTGAAGGTTCCGCCGAAGTTTACGTAATGAACGTCATTCAGAGGCAAGTGGACCTCTTCCCCCGGAACGATGTTAAGATCGGAGATTTCATCAAAGATCGCCTTTGCCTCAAGCGAGGGATAATAGCGCTTATGATCGGAGATAACGGTAAAATCGTAACCGTGCCCGCGGTAGTTTGCGGCAACGATCTCGGGCGCCTCCCGTCCGTCGGAGCGGCAGGTATGCATATGAAGATCTCCGCGCAGAGGAATGCGCCCCTTCATATCTTCGGCAAGGCTATAAACCGAAAGCACGCAACGGGGCTTTTCGGCAGGGTCATCGTGCACGTTGATAAAATGCTCTCCTTCGCCCTCAAAATACGCCGTAAAACGCAGGCAACCATCTGCATCGGGAACCACCGAAACCTCACTGCGCCCGCCCCGCTCGGGATAGACTCGGGGATTCGATTGGTTCACCTTGTAGATTCTCAGGCAATAGGTCTTCCCCGCAACGAACGATTCCCGTCCGCCGTAGGGCTGAATGGTGATGGTCTGCTGCGTATCTCCCAGAAAGACCTTAGGATAAACATCGTATTGATACAAAACTGCGTGCATATAAGAAACTCCTCTCGGGCGTAATTGTCTGTGACATCATTATAACACCGATTTCTTCAAATGTCAAGAAGAAAGCAACAGGTTAATTCTGAAAAATTAATCATATAACATTCTGTCTTTAAACATAACATGATTATTGAAGTAGCTCAAAAATAAATGTTCTTATCTCTTTGTTGAGTTTACTATAGCACAAAAATGCGGATAATCCCATCGTTTACAAAAAGAGAAACAAAAAACGAGTGTTCATAACTCAAATCCGTTATGAACACTCGATATGTCTATGGGCTACAAAAAAGATATTCTTGCCGTTTTTGCGTATGGAATCGAACTCTTGCAAAAATGAAATCCTTGCTGATGCAAGGATGAAATCAGCTAACGCTGATGAAATCTTCGGCTTTGCCTCAGATGAAATTAAATCCACCCACTCGCCGTCGAGGCGAATTTCATCCAACGACGTTGGATTTCATTGTCGAAGACGATTTCACCCACACACAAGGGTGGATTTCGTTGAAAACGACAAGTTTCTGTCGAAACTTGTCGTTTTCTGGCATATACT
>JAFPBP010000256.1 GCA_017424085.1 Clostridia bacterium | reverse complement strand
GCGGAGCCGATCGAGAAAAGCGGATCTCAATGCCTGCAGAATTCCGTGTCCTATATGCTTCGCAATCTCGCCCTGCCCATGAGCGTTTCGGACCTTGCCGTTGCGGCAAATATGTCGGAATCCAATTATTACGCCGCCTTCCGCAAGCGCTACGGCCGCTCCCCCATGTCCTATCTGAATCACGTCCGTCTTTCCCTTGCGGCGGACCGTCTTCTTCAGACCGACGATGCCATCGGTGAGATCGCCGATTCCGTAGGGATCCCCGATTCTCTCTATTTCAGCAAGCTGTTTAAGAAGCATTTCGGAGTTTCCCCGCGGGAATACCGCAGTCGGAGAGGGTAATCTCTTGCAAAAAAGCCTTGAAAGCACGTACGCTCTCAAGGCTTTCTTTTATCTTCCGATCAGCTTCTTTTTAATGTTTTTCAGAGTTTTCTCCACGGTCTCCTTTTCGTATTCGTCGTAGGGATCGAAATTGCTGAAGGTGCCGTCCCGATTGGAGGACCAGCCGATGAGCCAGCGGTTTCGAAGCTCTTCGTTCAGATTTTCGGAGGCGGAGCGGTATTTGAAGACCTGAAATACCTCCTTGCCGAACAGATACGAAATCTTCCCCACGTATTCGATCTCGTCGGGGACGCAGCCCAATTCCGTGGGATAATTCAGCCATTGGATCAGATCGCTTTTCGCCAGATACAGGGGATCGGAATATTCTTGGGGGAAACGTTCGACTTTCCCGTGGCGGGCAAGAAGCTTGTAAAGGGTGTCCGCGTATACGGGATCTTCCGCCAGCCGCAAAAGCACCTCATCGGGCAGGTCTGCCTTGCGAATGAGCAGAGTCTCCACGACGTAATAGTCGATCTTGCGGTCGTTCAGCGCAAGAATCTCGGTCAGAAGGGCTTCGGTGGCATCGGTCTCAAAGCCGCGGAGCAGATCCGCGATCAGCTCCAGCGCCCCCAGACAATCGTCGTTCTTGTCTTCCATGGCAAGGAAACGGCGGCATTCCTCCTCCACGTATTCGGCAACGGTGCGGCGGGCGTCGTCGGTCAGACGGGAATGCTCCTTCTCGTAATAGATCAATCCCGAAAGGAATTTGCTCCGCTGATATTCGTCGGTGCAGCCCCGAACCGTGTCCAGCAGACGCTCGGTCTGCTCCTTTTGAATCGTTTTTTCTTCAAAGAGCGCCACAATCTCGTTTTCCAGATACCGTTCGTTTTTTACCACCGTCACAAGGGTGTGGATCCGCTCCAGATCGTCCTCGGGAACCCGCTTGGGGTCGGGAAACAATGTGGTCAGGGTTTCCAGCAGAAGCCCCTCGTACTGCATCATCTCGTCCTTTTCCCGATAGCGTTTTTCGGACAAGATGGCAGAGGTGAGCCCGCTCACCTCCCCCAGCGCGTAGGTCATATAGTCCTGCTTTTCCTGCTCCGAAAGACGGATGCCGCCGGATTTGATCCCGTGCAGAAGATAATCCAGAAGCTGGATCTTTCCGTGGGTGTCGCTCTCGCGAAGCCCCGTCAGAAAGGATTGATTTTCGTCCATGCTCTCACTCCTTGATCGTTATCGTTTGCCTCGGGGGAGGGTGGCTTTCCCTGTTTCATCGGGGAAGGGAGAGCGGTAATCGCCCCGCAGGCATTCCCGTTCTTCCTTGCTCCGCACGTCGGGAATGGCATAGGTTTTGCCCTCCAATATGCTGTAATGCCCGAAAATTCCCGCCAGCGACAACGTCACGGCGCGGTATAGATCGATCAGCGGCTCTTGGGTCTTGCCCGAAAGGTAATCGCAGATCTGATGGCACAAGCGGGCGTCTGCGCCTCCGTGCCCCTCGGTTTTTTCTTCCTTGGTATACTGATGCTCGGGATCGTATTCCATGGATCCCTTGCCGTTTTTCCGCAAAAGCACCCGATCCTGATTCTCTCGGGTGGTCTCTGCCGTACCTCCCGTGCAGGAAAGGCGGAACCATTTCCCGGAGGGACCGAAGGAGCAGCATCCCGTGGAGCGGAAGACCGAGCCGTTTTCCATCTGATACAGCGCAATACTCCCCGCGTGAGAGCTGCCCTCTCCGCCGTCAATATCGGTGCTGATATCCATCGCCGTGACGCTCTTCGGCAAAAGTCCCGTAGCGGTCATGAGAACCCCGAGGGAGTGCATGTTGTAATAGGTTCCGGGCAAATGCTTCCGCCAATGGTTTTCTGTGGGGGCGTATTTTTTCTTGCTTTCAGGGGAGAGTACGTGCAGATATTCCGCCTCCGCATAAAGCACCTCGCCCAGCTCTCCCGAGCGGTAGAGGCGCATCAGCTCCTCGGGACCCACCATGGTGGGGCAGTTTGCGGCGAGCATGTATTTTCGTCCCGTCCGCTCACAGCATTCGATCAGATCCAGACATTCTCCCGCCGTGGCTGCCGCCGTGGTCTCGCTGATTACGTCGATCCCAAGCTCCATCGCGCGCATGGCGTATTTTGCGTGCTCGTGGAAGAAATTTGCCAGAATGACCGCATTCGGCCCCGCGTCGATCAACTCGTCCCATGTC
>JAFPBP010000255.1 GCA_017424085.1 Clostridia bacterium | reverse complement strand
GCTATCTGATCCTCTGTCAATACGATGTGAACGGAACGGTTCGCTCCTCAAGAGGGGTCAGACAGGTGTTCTGCAGATACGATCGGATTCCCCGACTTGGGAAGGTCAGCATCGTGCCCCACCCAACGGGAAGCTTTCAGATGAAGAGTACTCCACCCGAGGGCGGCAAGGTGTCGGTGATTTATACCCCAGAAAAACTCCCTTGTCACGAAGAAACGGTTCTCCCCATGTCGGAATTCCGTACGATCTGCAAAAATGCGGCGAAAGCGGAGCCTTTCCTTGATGCGGAGCAGAATATGCTGTTTACCCTGCCTCAGAATCAGGTGCTCTGGGCGTACCCCATGGTCAGCAACGAGCAGTTGTTTGTCCTGTCCGCACCCGTTTTGCTGAACACCGTGACGGGAATCAGCAATGTGGCGTTCACGGAGTCAAATGGAACGGTGAAGATCACGGGAACGACAGCTCCTGCGGTCAAGAATATTATTATCAAAGTCAGCAGCACAAAATTCCCCCTTGGCATTCACGACGACGGCGAAAAGATCGTGATTTCCAAGGAATACTTTGATTTGGACCAGGGCGCAGTTGTGAAAATCAAGCCCGATGTGCTGAGCTTTATCAGCGTGCTTGCCGAGCTGGAGCATGACGGAACGAGCACCTACACCGCAGCAGTACCCGTGGGAAGCGAGCCCTTCGGCACATTGAAGCGGAAGGTCGTCCGCTATTCCATTGAATACACGGTGTCTCCCACCAAAAAATTCCCCGTGACGCTCAAGTTTGCCGCCGACGAGGAGCTGGAGATCTCAGGCGTGTGCGTGGTGAAGGGCTCCCCTCGTCCCATGGACAGACATTCCGGTGAGCTGGTTGAAAAGCTCCCCACCATCCGACTGAAGAAGGGTCTTTTTTCCAAAACCTTTACAGCCAAGCATACGTTGACGGCGGCACCCGACTCCACAAAAATGAAGTTTATCGCTTTTATCGATGACGACATCCCGAGGAATATTCAATTGAAAGAAGTAAAAAGCCTGTAAGGGAAAAACGAGGTATTGGTATGAATAAATTCACTTGTCCCTATTGTTACGGGGAGCACACGGTCGCTTCCTGCGGTCTGAAGTGTTCCTTCAACATCCCCGGCACCGACATTACCTGCCAGAAGGGGGTTGCAAAGGATGTGGATGGCTGGATCCCCCAGGCGTCAAAGGCAAAGTGCCTGAAATGCAAGGAGGCGCGTAAGAGGATCTATTGCCAATCCATCGAAAAAGAGATCCCCACCGGCTTTTTGTCGGGCACCAGCCTCCCCATTGCTCTGATTGGAGCGAAGGCGTCGGGCAAATCCAACTACATCGGCGTGCTCATCAACGAAATCCGCAAAAAAATGACGTCCAGATTCAATTGCTCTTTGGATATCAGCTGCAGCGAAGAATCCAAGCGGTATTATGACGACTACTATTACTCGCCCCTGTTCAAGAACGGCTATGTGGTTGAAGCAACGGACGCAGGCGAGATCCCCCCGCTGATCTTCCCCCTCAGATTCATGGATGCGAGAAATAAAATCAAGAATGTGGCGACTCTGACCTTTTACGACACCGCGGGAGAAAATCTGGACTCCAACGACGACATGGAAATCTTCAACCGCTACATCCCCAACTCCAAGGGTATCATTCTCCTCCTTGACCCCCTGCAGGTTCCCGCCATTCGAAAGCAGCTTCAGGATAAAATGCCCCTTCCCGAGATCAACACCGACGTGGTTGAGATTCTGAGCCGTGTTATCGACAACATCCGCAGCGTCAAAAATATCAAGGGAACCATCAAGATCCCTCTGGCGCTGGCGTTCACCAAAATGGATGCCCTGGAGCAGTTCAATATCCTCCCCCCCGACAGCTGTCTCCGTGAAGAGTCCGAGCATCTGAAGCAGGGCGGCTTTGTGCGCTCCGATTTTGAAAACACCAACATCGAGATGCGGGATATCCTTGAGAACTGGCTGGACGAAGAGGTCACCCAAATGATGAAGCAGTTCTCCAAGCATTCCATTTTCGGTCTGTCTGCCCTCGGCGGTGTCCCAAACGGCAACAAGATTTCAAGCGAGGAGATCCGC
>JAFPBP010000254.1 GCA_017424085.1 Clostridia bacterium | reverse complement strand
TATCATAAGTGTAAACCCACGTTTTGTTTGCGGCGGCATTGTCTTCCCGAATCAGCTGTCCCTGTGCATCGTAAGCATAGCAGGCAAAGTCGTCTCCGTACTCTGCAATCCGTGTGATGCGGTTTGCCGCATCGTAGGTATAATAGAATTCCGTAAATGACGATATTTCCGACGAGGGGAGCATTCCGTTGTAATCGTACGAGGTGCCGATTACCTGAGTTCCCGATGCGTTTTTCAGGGAAACGTTGCTGAGACGATTCAGCGCATCGTAGGAATTGACCTTCGACAGCGCGCCCGAAACGGTATAGGAATTGATTCGGTCGGAGAGACCGTAGGTAACGGAACGGGTATAGGATTTGTTCGCAAAAGCGTACCCTACGGACGAGGTTCTGCCGTAGTTATCGTAGGAATAGGTTGTGGTCAGGCGGGTGACCAATGACGTGCCGGAGGGTTCGTATTCATACTCGTCATACACGTCCACGGTTTGTTTCAAGGTGGAGGAAGAAAGACGGGAGTAGGAATCGTATTCGTAGGTTTCGGTGATGCGGGACGCCGCATCGTAGCGAGACTTCAGAAGACCCGAGAGGTCATAGGTCCAGGTGAACGCAGGAGTGCTGCTGTTATTATAACACAACGAGGACAGATTGTCAAGCGCGTCGTATTCATACTGCTCTGAGTCCCCGTTCCCGAAGATCGTGGAGGCGAGCTTGCCGTTGTTTGCCCCATAGACGTACTGCGCCAGGGTATACGAGCCCAAGGAGATCCTCGTTACGTTTCCGAAGGCGTCGTTTGTTTGGATAATCCAAACCCTTCAGTTACATTTTATCCTTCGAAGGTTTTGGCGTTTTCTTTGCAGAATCGGCGTTTGAATCGGAACGAAGATAGCGTTTTTTATTATAGACGCGGTCTTGTTTGCATTCTTCAAGATACCAGCGGATTGAGACGCAAAGCCCATAAAGAGGAGGGGTGGAACACAGGATTCCCAAGATTATGAAAATAATTGCTCCGGGCAAAGAAAAAAGCTTCGCTCGATAGAGATTTGTTTCGTCCAGTGTGAGCAACGTTATGTCATCCGTTTCTAACGCCACAATTTCAGGCGTTCCGAAAAGGCCTCTCTTTTTTATTGCAAGGAGGGATATTTGTTTTCCTTGAATATCATTCTCTTTTAAACCTCTTGCAAGAATATAGTACGTGTTGTCATTAACAGTAATGTAAATCCGAGGCTTGCTGTGTGATCCGCGCGGCATATAGAAGGTGCTTTGAACCACCCCGCTGACAGAGAAGACATCGTCGGTCGAAACAGGTCTGCTTTGATAGAAAGTCGAAAAAACCAGCCCCACCATGGTTGTCATAATCACAAGGATGATAGGAACGAGTATCAAGATCCCTTCCCACAATTTACGAATTCGTTTCCTTCGACGCCTCTTTATCGTTTCTTCCTTCATAATATTCCCCGTTAATACGTTGACTCACATAAATTGTACATTGATTTCAGTTGCAAGATATAATCATGAAGACTTTATGTGTGCACAAGGTGCTTTTTAATTTTTCTGTAAAATCCTTTAATCACATTGTGATTAAGCCAAACATATACAAAAATAATTCCAATGAAAACTATTTCTATGATTGAGAATAGGATTGCAACAAAAACTTTCGTGTATTGCGCCCCAACGTTATATTCTTCGATCGTACGGTAAATTTCGCTTCCGCTTCGTGCATCTACAACTAAATTAACCCTTCCAAGAATGTTGTATGTTTCGCGGTACATCAAAGACAATTTGTCGCCCTTATGAATAGATCTATATAGTTCACTAACAGAGTATCCTTCAAAAGTTGGGCGTCCTATAAATATGTACCTTGTTGAATCCGAAACAACAACAAACCAGCTGTCTCCTTTGGAAAACTTGAAATAGTAAATGTCATCTACAGTAATGTCAATTTGCTTTGTGTCTTCTATACCGATCGGCTTAGGGTTCATGGAGGGCGTGAGAATTAGGACGATTGCGAATTGTATCAAGATCAGCGCAATTACCGTTTTGAGAAGTTTCTTCTCTGCCAAAGATAATTTTATTTTTTTCATATGTTCCTCAACAGTTAAGAAGGTTTCAGGAATATTCCTGACAAGTCTGCATTTGGGCAACCAAACGCGATGCTTGCTGGTATGTCGGACTCTATTCGGATAACCAATCTATCAAATTTTTATATCCTTCTTCAAAATCCAGCATGTTTTCTCCACTTATTGATATAGCGACTATAGGCATTACATATCCATCTCCAAAATACTTTGGTGCAGTGACAAAGGTTATTTGTTCGCCTATTTTAAGCTTATCATCAATTCTGTTGGCTTTGACTATCTCTAAATTTTCTCCGACAATTTTAAAACACGTATCATCGAGAATTGGAGACAATTCAGAAAAGTCAATATACAACGCCGTGGCTTCTTCATTGTACTTTATGCTCGACACGGTTCCGGTCACACTTATATAGTTTTCTTTTTGCGAATAATATTCAATTGTCCCAGACGAATTACAAGAACAAAGTAAAACGCATATAGACGTAATTAACATGATTGATTTTAGTGAAGAATTTCTTTTCATATGTACCTCCCCTATTCAATGAACACCCAAATAAGCGGACCTATTATTTTACTACCTTCCAAATATGCAAAACCTCTATCAATATTGCTTTGAGAATGGTTTCTTGATTGGACACCGCCATAAACATCTGCAGTAATCTCCCAAGGCTTACTAGGTATATTCCACGACAAGGGACCCGGAGCTGTTGACAATTTCTGAATCTGCAAAAAACGCACGGGCGCGTCGGGGAAGACGGCGGCTCGTGCGTGGCGTAAAAAATTCTATATTATTGTGCCGAAATTACGCAAACAGCCGCCGTCCGAAGAAAGAAAACATCAGCTTCATGGGGCAGCCCTCCTTGTTGCTCTTGTTGATTTTATTATATCATAAAAAGAACGAGTTGTCAAGGGGGTGCGTGCGTTTGTGGAAAAAGGTTGGCTCGGTCAGCGGTTGTTGATGCGTTGGGCGATTCGTTGGATCTGGGGAACCGTTCGGTATTTTTGCAAATACAAAACCACCGTGACCAGCAGATCAGCTGCCCAGCTGACGATCTGGCTCAGGTAGACCCCATCCATTCCCAGGACGGGCACCAGCGCATAGGTCAGAACGGCGCGAACGGTGCTTCCGAAGAGGCTGATGTAAAAGACTGCATTGACCGCCCCCAGGCTCCGCAGATAGGAATGGAGCACGTGGTCCGCCATCTGCACGAGCAGGAAGGGCAGGAACACGCGCACGTACCGCAGGGCGTAATCCAGCGCAAGCCCCTCAAAGCCCTCGGGGAAGAAGATCGAAACGATGGGGTCCGCAAAGAAATAAAAGGACAGAAGGACGGGCAGCAGCATGACGCTGTTCAAGAGAAAGCCCACCCGAAGCCCGCGGGGGATTTTGTGCACGCTCCCCTCTCCGATGCTCTGGGCGGTATAGCAGGAGATGGAGGAGGTCATGTTCCAGATGGTGATGGAGCAGATGGAATACAGCTGCCCGTTCACGTTGTTTGCGGTGGTTGCGGCGGCGCCCATGCCGTTGATGGGAGGTGCAATCAGAACGCCCACCCAATGGAAGGCGAGCTGCTGTGCGGCGGCGGGGAGGGTATAGCGGAAGGATTCGGAAACGTAAGAAAAGCGGAAACGGAAGGGCGTTTTTTCAAGATCCAGCTTGCGCAAGGCGTTGCGAAGGATCAGAAAATAGATCAGCGTAATGGCGGCGGTGGAGAATACGGTTGCGATCGCAAGCCCCGCAACCCCCATGCGAAGCGCCACTACGCAGATCAGATTCCCAACGATGTTCAGCACCGCCGAGCCGACCGAAAGGTAGAGGGAAAAGGACGTGATCCCCATGGCGGGCAGGACCTGCGCGAAAATGCGGTTCACGTAGTTGAAGACGCTGCCGAGAATGACGATGACGAAATAGATCTCCGCATCGCGGCGCAAAACCTCGTCCACCTTGAGAAAGTCCATGAGGGGATTGCGGAACAGCACCGCAAGCACGCCCAGCAGGAGGCTCACGGCGGCGATGAAGATCACGGTGGCGTAGGTGTCGCGGCGGATCCTTGCGTAGTTCCGTTGCCCGAAGAGGTTGGCAAGATGGATGGAAAACCCCACCGAAAAGCCGTTGAAGAGGGCAAAAAAGATGGCGTCGATGGAGCCCATGGCGCTGACGGCTCCCAGGGCAAGGTCTCCGATGCATTTCCCCGCAATGACCGAGTCTACGGTCCCGTACAGCCTTGCGAGAATGGCGGAGACGATCAGAGGAAGCGCATAGAGAATGTAGTTTTTGTAAATATTTCCTTCGGTCAGGGACTTTACCTTCACTTCGGATTCTCCTTTCCGAAACCTACGAAAATGATATACCTGTATTATAGCGAAATTTTGCACAAAAGTAAATAGCCCCCGTGGGGGATAAACATGTCCAAATGTGATATGTTTTTTAATATTTTCCCTGTCCGATTGACAAAGGGGAATGATTGTAGTATAATGTTCCTGCTATGATAGTTCAAAATGCTTGGAATTCCGCAGAATGCTATACCTACCAAAACTGGGCGTATCATGACATCTGTATCAATTTTTCACGGTTGTATTTCGTGCTCGACGGTGAAGGCTATTACGAGGAGAACGGCAAAGAAATCCGTCTGAAGCGAAATCATCTCTATCTGACTCCCGTGGGAAAGCCCTATTCGCTGCATGAAAACCCCAACGATAAGCTGTTGCGCTGCTATACCCACGTTCGGATCTTTCCCCCCGTGGATCATTTTACCGAGATCTGCGTGGAGGAGGGAAGTCCTCTGTTCGATGCGGTGGAGCTTTGGCGGCGGCACATCAATACCGACGATAACGAGGTCTTGTCGGGGCTGGTGCAGTTGGTTTTGTCCTGCATCCGAGGATCGGTCCGACGGGGAAGCTCCGCGGCGGAGCGCACGAAGGAATATCTGGATCGGCTCAGCGGCACGACTCTGAGCATGAAGGATCTGTGCAATGATCTGGGGTACAGTCGGGAGCACGTGACCCGTTCCTTTCAGGCGATGTATTATATGACTCCCAAGCAATATTTTGACCGACGGGTGATGAATATCGCTTTGGAGGAGCTGAAGAACGGGGCGCGGGTGTACGAGGTCGCCGAGGCGCTGAATTATTCCTCTGCCTACGCCTTCAGCAAGGCGTTCAAGAAGAAGACGGGTATGTCCCCCGAGAAATACGTAAAAACCTATCTGAAAACCGAATAAGAAAAAAAGCAGCAGGGATATGGGCACGAACGATAGCTAAGGTTTTTCGGAAGCTGTCAAGGCGTGCCCATAATGAATTGCCCTGATGGGCATGAATTGGCTTACGCCATGATTTGCACCGTCGGTGCATGAATTGCCTACGGCATGAAAATGGGTAATTCAATTCATGAAAACGCAGTTTTCAAATCATGAAGCCGATCTGCTTCAATTCATGACGCTAAGCGTCAATTCATCCCTTCGAAAGAAGAAAAAGCACTTATGACAAACGATTTTTTCGTTGCCATAAGTGCCTTTTTTTCTAAACTTCGTTATGGGGTTTGTGCAAATCCTCCGCTGCTTTCGTTTTCTCAGTCGTTTTTCTGCTCGGGGCAACGCCAATCGTAGATCAGTTCCTTTTCCTCAAAGGGTCTGCGGAAGAACCGATCGCTCAGAGGACGTCCCTCGGTGCGGTTCTTGATCACGTTCACCAGCATTTTTACGTCTTCCACGTGGTGATAGTGGTATCCGTCGCGGAAATACCAGAGCAGATTCTCGGGGACCTTCAGGAATTTGAAGACCTCGGATGCCGCCATGCTGGTCATCCACGTGCCCACGGGGTTGGTCCAGATGTCGCTGACCGCCTCGGATACGAACAGGGTTCTCGGTGCGATCATCGCCTTCAGCATATGGCAATCGAAGGGCAGATCCTGCTCCCGTTGGGTGTAATCCGCCATGCCCTCGCCCAGCCAGAAATCGAAGTTTTTATAAAGATCCGCCAGCGTTTCGCTCCGCTTCTCGACGCCATCCTCGTTGATGGCGCTCATGTGAATGCGGTAGCAGCTGCAGGATCCTGCGTTGGTCTCGTTGGGATTGACGATGGTGGCGCGCTCGTCCAAAGCACCCGCCAGCGCCGCCGTCTTGCCTCCGCGGGAGTGCCCCGTAAAGGCAATATGGTTCATGTCGGCAATGCCCAGAATCTCCAGAGCGTCCACGCAACGGGAGAAGCCCCACGCCCATGCTCCCAAGGCGCCGAAGGTGTATTCGGGATAGACCTCGTACAGGGGCCCGTGTCTGCGTCCCTCGTGCTGAATATCGTTAGCAAGCTCGGTGCGGTTGAACATGACAAGAAGGATGTTTTCTTCCCAAAACACCTGACGGAAATCGTCGTGGAAGGCGTAGGTCCAGCAAAGATCTCCGTCTACCACGGCGGGATGGATCCCCGCATCCTTGGGCAGAAAGACCTTCATGTAGAAGGAAACGGTTTTCTCCTTGGTTCCTGCGGTGATGCGGTAGTTTGCAACGTCCTTGCCCTTCTGGATCAACTCCACCTGCATGACCTCGGGCTTGGGGGGGATGGTGCCGTACTGCAGCTCGATCACGTCCCGATACATTTCCTTGCGGCGGGCTTCCCATTGCGAGGGATCGGTGATGCGGGTGCCGTCCTTCATGACGAAGGGATCGGGCAGCTTTCCAAGGACCTTGTAATCCGTAATCTTGATTTTCTCTTCCATGGCGTAGATTCCTCCCGACAGTTTGTTTTTCTTCATTATAGCATGATTTAATTGTGAATGCAATAGCATTTTCGATCAAAAAAGATTGCTTTTTTTACCACGAAGATCTCCTCGTCGGAGGAGGGGGCTGCCCCGTGAAAAAAATTCCCCAAAGCAGGCTTTGGGGAATGGGTTTCATGTTATTGATCCTCTCGATTCTTTTTTTATCATCAATTGGTCTTTGTTATTACATCAATGATTTCAAGAGAAACCGCTTTCCAATCGCCATCTTCCTTTATCAGTGTTATATATACAACAACTCGCGAAGCATTAGTTTCGACTGTATAGGGTGATTTTATATAAAATTCACTTTTCTCCGTTCTATGCAGTACATTTTTTCCGATATGAACAATCTCGCCATATTGCATTTGAAATTCTTCATTATTGCGTATGTATGTACTTGAAATGGCATCGATAGGATTATCTCGAATCATATGGAACAGGACGATCACAACGGTTGCAAATAAAGCGTATAAGCATAAACAGCAAAGAACTATGCATGCGATTATTTTTTTCTTACTCATTTATACCATTAATCATCGACCTCTCTTTTTTATCCTCAAAACATCTCAAATAGAATAAGGGAGCGGAGTGCTATTCTTATTTTTGTACTAACGATACGGAACCAACAGATCGTTGATCTTCAACTGAACCGCGCGATCATTTCGTCCTGCAGCTCGCGGGGGAGATCCACGAAATGCGCGGAAACGCCCCAGAGGCGGACGATCAGATCCTTGTATTTTTCGGGCTCTGCTTGTGCTTTTTTCAACTGCTCCGCGTCGGATACGTTGGGCTGATGCTGCATGCCACCCGCCTTGAAATAGCCGTTCAGAAGCGCCTTGAAGGTCTCTTTTCCGCCGTTTCCTTGAAAGACCGAGGAAAAATAGTTGACCATGACGCAATAGTTCCATTGGATCAGTGTTGGG
>JAFPBP010000253.1 GCA_017424085.1 Clostridia bacterium | reverse complement strand
AGAACACCAAGAAGATCAGAACGGCAGAGATCAGAAGTCTCAGCCCGATCGACAATGCTTTTTTCATAGATATCGCTCCATTCGCCGCCGAAGCGGCAATTTTTTTTCTTTGACAATACAACGGCGAAAGATAATTTTTTCGCAACCCGAAGAAAAAAACTTTTTCCGTCTTTTCTATTATACCATGGGAATTGCAAAAATTGTATGTTCTCCCTGCAACAAAAGAATGAGATTTTCCGAAAATGCGCAATTTTGCGGAAAAATAACCGTAAACGAAGAAAAAAATCGATTGTTCCCCCTTTTCCCATTGACAGAAACGGTAAAATAATGTATAATAAGTCTATTGATGTGAAGGAGTCGTGAGGAATGAAGGATTGGCAGAGTTTGTTTGATGCGGGGGACGCTGAGGGGTTGGTCCGCCTCGGAACCGATCTGTTCCGTTCGGGAGACGAGACGGGAGCCTTTGAATGCTATCGCGCCGCGTGCAAATTGGGGAATGCGATCGCCATGGGAAATCTGGGCTTTTGCTATCAGAACGGGCGGGGAGTAAAGGCAGATAACCGTCTTGCGGCGTATTGCTATCAGCGTGCCAGCGAACTGGACGACGTGGGAAGCACTCTGAAGCTGGGCGATTTTCATTATCACGGCAAGGGCGGCTTGCCCGTGGATCGGGTCAAGGCGTACGGCTGCTATCTGCGAGCCTACGAGCTGGCTTGCAGCTCCGAGGACGATCTGACGGTGGCGGAGATCTGTTACCGATTGGGGGTCTGTAAAAAGGACGGGGCAGGCGTGGAGCGCAATTACGAGGATGCCTACGAGTATTTTCAAGCGGCGGCAGAGGCGGCGGCTCCCGATGCAGAAGAAGGAAATCCCCGCGCCGAGGCGCTTCTGAATAAAGCGGATGCGGCGATGGCAGAATGTGAATCCCATTTTTGAGAATGCTAAGATCTTTTTTGAACGGTGGTGCTTTTTTTGATGAAACGGTGGCTTTGGCTGCTCCTGTTGCTCCCTCTGGTCTTTTCGGGGTGTGAGCCTGCGGACGGGGATCCTTCGGGTTCCTCCTCGTCGGAGGTGTCGGACCCGACCGACGTTACCGATGCGACCGACGTGACCGATTCGCTTCCCTCCTCCGAGTTGACCGATTCTCGCCCCACCGATTCTTCCTCGGAATCTACCGAGACTTCTTCCGAGCCCACCGACCCGCCCGTGGTGGAGGGCACGGGGACGTTGGTTTCCCTGTCTCTTCTCAAATCCGAGAACCCCCTGCTGCAAAAGGATCTTCATTTTGTAATCGACGAAGAACACCGCACCGCTACTTTGACCTTGGATTATCAAGGCTTTGCGGATATTTCCACCCTTCGATCCGCCGTTCTTTCGGGGAAGACGGAGGGAGGTTCGCTTCTGTTGGAGACCGATTACGACGGGACCGTTTGTCTGATCGAGGATTCCTTCTGCACGGTTGTGGACGATCTCGGGAATCTTCGGGTCTATACTCTTAAGGTGAATCGGGTTGCGTATCAAATCCCCGTGATCAGCATTACCTTGTCCGACGGAACAAAGCAAAAGGATATTCCTCGGGATGAAACCGTCGAAATGACCTTTACCATGGACGGCTCTCCCGTGGGCGCAGAGGAGATCTTTTCGATCTCGGGCACCATTCGGGGGCGGGGACACTCCACCTGGAAGTGGGACAAAAAGCCCTATAAAATCAAGTTTGACGAAAAGGTCTCCATCCTCGGTATGACCGAAAACAAGGATTGGATCCTGCTTGCGAATTTTGCGGATAAATCTCTGATCCGTAACACCCTTGCCTATGAAATGGGACGGGTCCTGGACGGACTTACCTGGTCTCCCCATCAGTACCCCGTGGATCTGTTCATCAACGGCGTCTACTGCGGCGTCTATTCCATCGGGGAGCATATGGAGGTGGCGTCGGGACGGGTGGAGCTGACCGAGGGCAGCGAGGTTGACGTGGGGTATCTGATCGAGGTGGGAGGTATGGAAAATACCGACACCATGTGGGTGGACGGGTTTCATACTGACAAACGCCTTGTGAAGTTCGCCGCTTACAAGTCTCCCGACCGGGACGAGATCACCTCTGCGCAGAGGGCCTATATCCGCGAGTATTTTCAGCTGGCGGAGGACGCCATCGTTGCGGGCGTTGATTACGAGCAATATATCGACGTGGACAGCTTCGTCGATTGGATCATCCTTCACGAGCTTGCGTACAATCTGGATGCCTGCTTCCGCCGAAGCTGTTATCTTATGAAGCCTGCGGGCGGGAAGCTTCAGATGGGACCGATCTGGGATTTCGATCTGGCGTTCGGGAATTTTTCGCAGGATGAAAAGACCTACGATAATTGGATCACCGTGGGAAGCTCCGATTCTGAGGCGTATATTGCCGAAAACTGGTGCACCTATCTTATGAAGGATCCTGCCTTCCGTAAGCGGCTGAAGGCACGCTGGGAGGAAGTCCGCGATGAGCTTCTGACCACCGCAAATCAAACGATCGACAAATACAGCGCCCTTCTGGACGGATCTCAGCAGGAGAATTTTGCCGTCTGGAAGATCTGGGGCAAGCGTGCGGGCTACCAATCCAAGTGGTGCAGCGCGGCAAATACGTACGAAAAGCAGATCAAATATCTGAAGGACTTTCTCACGAAGCGCGCCGCCTGGATCGACAAGCATATATAGAATCTAAAAAAAGAAGCCGACGTTTTTGTCGGCTTCTTCAATTTGTCGATAAACTTTAAGTGGAAGAGTAATTCGGTTCAAATGTTATTACCCGTAAACGGGGTATGAAAATCAATTCTTGCTCTTCGGTTTTGCAGGTATGTTGAGGATCAGGATCGCCCCGATGACCAGAACCGTTCCCACTCCTTGCAGGAGAGTCATGGTCTCGTGATAAAACAGGATCCCCACGAAGGAGGCAACGATGGGCTCGATGGCAACCGTCACCGCCGCCTTCCCCGCTTCCATGCCGACCAGTCCGTCGGTGTAAAGAAGATAGGGCAGAGCCTCGGTCAGAAGCGCCAGAAGAATCCACATGATGATTGCTTTTCCGCCGCCCAGCGAAATTCTCTCTGCGATCAGCCCGAAATCCGCCAAAAACAGCAGGGGAATCATGGCGAAGAAGAAAGACCAGGCGGTGATGGTGATCGACGCATAGCCCCGATTCAGGGCTGCCTTGGCAAAGATACTGTAGACCGCGTAGCCGATGCCCGACAAAAGCCCCGTAACCAGCACGGGCAGAGTGATCCCCACGCCGCCCGTCAAACCTGCCGCAAGGGCACATCCGATGACGGTCAACACCGATCCTCCTACCTTTCGCAGGGTGAAAGGCTCCTTGAAGAACAGAGACGCCATGATGGTGACGAACACGGGGGAGGTGTAAAGAAGCACCGCCGCCAGGGACAGGGAAGAGGCTTGTATGGTCATCATATAGCAGGTCTGAAAGACCACGATGCTCAGAATTCCCGCTCCCACGAAGATCCATGCATCCTTCCAACGGAATTTCAGCGCCTTGGGGCTTCGGATCAGAAGATAGGCGAAGATCAACGCCGTTCCCAGGGACAGGCGCAGGATCACCAGATTGACCGACGTGATCCCGATCCCCGCGTAATAGCGGTTGAAGACCCCGATGATCCCCCAGAGGATCCCCGAGATCAAGACCTCCGCAAAGCAGATATTGGATTTTTTCATTTGTTTTCCTCGTGAAATTCCCCCGTTTCCATTCGGAAAACGGGGGAAATTTGTTTTGTTTTGAATCAGATCAGATGCCGATCTCGTTGGCAATGTCGTAGCGGGCTCTGTCGAAGGGCTTCTTCATCTTCAGCGCCTCTTCAATGGGCAGGTCGATGATGTTGGGCTCGTTGATGGCAACCACGCGATTAAACTGCCCCGAAGCCAACAGCTGAACGCAACGGTGCCCCATGATGGTGGCAAGGTAGCGGTCCCGTGCGGTGGGTGCTCCGCCTCTCTGAATGTGTCCCAGAACCGTATGACGGCTTTCTACGTTGGTCAACTCCTCCAGAATTCGTGCGAGATCTCCTGCGCCGTGAATTCCGAGGCTTTGCAGATATTCGAAGTTTGTGTTGGTTTTCGTGTTGAAGAAAATGCCCTCGGAGGCAACGATGATGAAGTGCTGTTTGCCCATGGCAAGCCCCATCTTCATCTTTTCCACGATCTGCTCCACCTGGAAGGGAACCTCGGGAACCAGCGTGTACGTGGCACCGACCGAAAGAGCAACGTCTACTGCGACCCAGCCTGCGTTGCGTCCCATGACCTCGACCACGGAGCATCTGTGGTGGGACATGGAGGTGTCTCTCAGCTTGTCCGCCGCCTGCATGGCAACGTTGACCGCAGTATCGAAGCCGATGGTGTAGTCACTGCATCCGATATCGTTGTCGATGGTGCCGGGCATGGCAACCACGGGAATGCCCTGTCTGCTCAGGTCCAGAGCGCCGCGGAAGGATCCGTCGCCGCCGATGACAACGAGACCCTCGATGCCGAAGTCTCTGCAGGTCTGAGCGGCTTTCTTTACTCCTGCCTCTTCCTTGAACTCAAGGCAACGGGCGGTCATCAAAAAGGTGCCGCCGCGATCTACGATACGGGAGACGGAACGGATGTTCAGCTCCTCCATATCGCCGTCGATCAGACCCTGATAGCCGTTCTTGATGCCCAATACGGTCATGTTGTTGTGAATGCCTGCTCTTGTGACGGCGCGGATGGCATTGTTCATGCCCTGGCTGTCGCCGCCGCTGGTAAGAATACCGATTTTTTTCATAACTCTCTCATCCTT
>JAFPBP010000252.1 GCA_017424085.1 Clostridia bacterium | reverse complement strand
TTGAGCGGATCTCGGGAGCTTCCGGAGGGCGAACTTCCCCTGGAATTCCTTCGCGTCCTCCAGGAACGGTGGCTTTCCGACGAGATTCTCCTGCGCTTCGATTCGATCCCGCTCAGCGCACAGAATGCGGACAGCGCAACCAAATGAAAGAACAAGAAGCTTGCCCATAAAACCGTGGGCAGGCTTCTTTTCGGTTTTTGGGAAGTGCTTGATGTTGTATGGTTTCGCGGTTGGTTATAGGGCGATAATTGTGCAATGTTCCGAAAAGTGTGGCAAAAATAAGAAGTTTCGCAGTTGCTCTTGCAATTTCTGTATTTTTATGGTATAATATATGACGCTTGATTCGGACGGTCCTCTGCTCTCAGCATGAACGTCTTTTACATCTTGACAATATATCAGGAGGTTCTGAGACGATGAACAACGTTATTCTCGACAACTTCACCAAAGACCAGCTCCGTGAAGAACCCTTCAAGTTTGAAATCGGTTCCACCGTGCGCGTCCACGTGAAGATCAAAGAAGGTTCCAGAGAACGTATCCAGGTTTTTGAAGGTACCGTCATTGCGAAAAAGCACGGCGGTGTTTCCGAGACCGTAACCGTTCGCCGCGTTTCCTACGGCGTCGGCGTGGAGCGTACCTTCCCCGTCAACTCTCCCAACATTGCGAATGTGGAAGTTGTCCGCCGCGGTAAAGTCCGTCGTGCGAAGCTTTACTATCTGCGTGACAGATCCGGTAAGGCTGCTAAGGTGAAGGAACTGCTGTAACCCTTCCCCTCAGAATGAGAAAAAGTTAATAGAAGGCGGGATTCTTGCTTTCTATTAACTTTTTTCGCATTTTACGGAAGATTTTTTCACATGCCGCAGATCTGACAGTCTGCGGCTTTGTTACTTTTTTGAAAATTTTCTTCTTCTGTTGTTGCGCTTTTTTATGGGGTATGATATAATTATACTGTATTATGTTGTGGGCTGATTCCGTATCAACGCGTGAATTTGCCCTCTCCCTTTCCACCCAAGCGATATCATCTCTTCTCCGATCGGAGGTTTCTTATGGACGATAAAGATTTCAAGACGACCGAAAGCGACACCAATCCGTTGGCATCCCTTTGGGAGACCGACGATTCTTCCGTGCCCGAATTTGCCCGCGAGCCTGAGCCCGCTCCCCGCAAAGCGAAGGAAAAAAAGCCCTGCCGTGCGGCTTCCGTGGTTGATTTTGCGGAAATTCTGGTCGGTGCGCTGGTGACGGCGGTTTTGGTTTTGACCCTCATTTGCCGTACGGGTGTGGTCAGCGGAACCTCCATGGTTCCCACCATGCAAGACGGCGACCGTTACGTCATCTCCAACCTGTTCTACACCCCCGAGCAAGGGGACATCGTAGTCTTTCGTCCGCTCCTCGAAGGGGAGGAGGAGCTTTGGATCAAGCGGGTCATTGCTGTGGAAGGGCAGACCGTTTATATTGACCCCGAGACCTATCTGGTTTCGGTGGACGGAGAGGTTTTGGACGAGCCTTATCTGGCGTCTCCCTCTACCATTCCTCACACCACAGAGAATCCTGTCACCGTTCCCGAGGGGTGCGTTTACGTGATGGGGGACAACCGTGGCATTTCTCACGACAGCCGCTATGCCGATCTGGGATGCTTCCCCATTCAGCAGATCGCGGGAAGGGTCATTCTTCGCTTCTGGCCCCTGTCCGAATTCGGATTTTGTGAATAAAGGAGAGTTTCATGGATATTAACTGGTACCCGGGGCATATGGCGCGGACCCGCCGCGTGATTCTTGATACCATGAAGAACGTGGATATCGTCATCGAGCTGGTCGATGCGCGGATCCCCACCGCTTCCAAGAACCCCGATATCGCCCAGATGATCGGAAATAAGGCAAAAATCCTGATTCTGAATAAGAGCGATCTTGCCGACCCCGAGCAGAATAAGAAGTGGGCGGAATATTATCGGAATCTGGGCTATACCGTCCTCTTGGGCAACAGCCGCAGCCGCGATGACCGTAAGCCCGTGCTCAACGCCATTCGGGAAGCCTATCGCGAAAAAGCAGAGCGGGATGCCAAGCGAGGCATCGTTGCCCGCACGGCTCGCGTTATGATTTTGGGCATTCCCAACGTGGGAAAATCTACCTTTATCAATAATCTTTGCGGAGCCCGCCGTGCCGAGGCGCAGGATCGCCCCGGTGTGACCCAGAAAAAGCAATGGGTCCCCTTGGCGGAGGGCATCGATCTTCTGGATACTCCCGGAATCCTCTGGCCCAAGCTGGAGAATCAGTCCGATGCCGCCTTGCTTGCGGTGACGGGCGCCATCAAGGACACCATCCTCGACCTGGAGGGACTGTCCCTGGTCCTGCTTGCAATGCTTTCCAAATACTATCCCGAGCAGCTGAAGGCGCGCTATAAGCTCACCGAGCTGGAGCCCAAGGCGTACGATCTGTTCCTGCAGATCGGGCGCAAGCGTGGGTTTGTTCTGCCGGGAGGGGACGTGGACGAGGAGCGCACCGCCATCACCCTGCTGGACGAGTTCCGTGGGGCGAAAATCGGCAGAATTTCGTTGGAGAGAGTAGAAAATGACGTGGGATGAAGAACTCCCTTTTCGGGGGAAATATGCGCTGTTATGCGGGATTGACGAGGCGGGCAGAGGACCTCTGTGCGGCCCCGTGGTCGCCGGTGCGGTGATCCTGCCCGACGGGTTTGACGTATCGCCCCTCAACGACTCCAAGAAGCTCAGCGAAGCCAAGCGGGAGGCTCTGTACGAGGTCATCGTTTCCTCCTGCATCTGGGGTGCGGGCATCGCCACCCCCGAGGAAATCGACGCTTATAACATTCTCAACGCCACCTTCCTTGCCATGACCCGTGCGGTGGACGCCCTGTCCCGCCGCCCCGAGTACGCGCTGGTGGATGGAAACAAGATCCCCAAGGGCTTGACCGTTCCCGCCTCCTGCGTGGTGAAGGGGGACGCCCGTTGCCCCTCCATCTCCGCCGCTTCGGTGATCGCGAAGGTAACGCGGGATCGGATCATGAAGGATCTGGCGCTGCAATATCCTCAGTACGAGCTGGAAAAGCACAAGGGCTATCCCACAAAGGAGCATTATCGCCGCATTCTGGAGCACGGCATTGCCCCCATTTATCGCAGATCCTTTTTGAAAACCCTGGAAAACCATCGGGAGGACGACCAATGATCTCCTTCGGCGAACGGATCTTTCACGAGCGCATGGCGCGGGGCTGGAGCCTGCGGCAGGCGTCGGCACACATCGGAATTTCTCATACCTATCTGGCGTCCATCGAGAAGGAATACGACCCCCGTACGGGAAATCCCGTTACCCCTTCCCGAGACAATCTTCTGAAGATCTGCAACGCCTATTCCATTCCCTATCGGGAAACCGAGCAGATGTTCACGTCGGTCAACGAGGGCGATACGGTGAAATTTCTGATCACTCAGCTTCGGATCTTCCGCAAAACCAATAAAAAACTCTATCATATGATCCTCAGCGAGGCGGAAAAAGAGGCTCCTGCCGAGGAAGACTGATGAAATTGTAAAAAAAATGTGGATTTTTGCAAAAACCCCTTGCCAAGCGAGGGGTTTTGTATTATAATATTGTGCATGAAATTGAATATCACCTAAGTGACGCTTGCAGAAAAAGCAGATCGCTACCGAAGGAGTAACACTCTCAGGTTTCCGTAAGGATGAAGACTGTAAGCCGATAGGACTTTGGAGAATCCCGTTTGACGGGTGCCGAAGGTGCAAGGCGCGTGGCGCTAATCTCTCAGGCAAAAGGACAAAGTTTTTCCCCGAATTCAAGGGGGAAGTTTTTGTTTTTTTGCAGATTGCACAGGGAGTGCAATCTGCATTTTACTTTTTATAAATTACTCGTAGGAGGAAACAACATGTTAGACAAAATCGCGGAAATTAACGGCGTGATCAACTCCGCCGTCTGGGGGCTGCCCGGTCTGATCCTTTTGATCGGTACGGGAATTCTCCTGACCTTTGCCACCAAGTTTTTCCAGGTGGCTCATCTGGGCCACTGGTGGAAGGAAACCATCGGAAGCCTGTTCCACAAGAACAGCTCTTCCACCAAGAAAACCGACCGCAAGACCATTTCTCAGTTCCAGGCGCTCTGCACCGCCCTTGCCGCTACCGTCGGTACGGGTAACATCGCAGGCGTCGCCGCCGCCATCGTTACGGGTGGTCCCGGTGCCGTGTTCTGGATGTGGTTCGCGGCGTTCTTCGGTATGATGACCAACTTCTCCGAAAACATTCTGGGTATCTACTTCCGTCGCCGCAACAAGGACGGCGAATGGTCGGGCGGTGCCATGTACTATCTGAAGGACGGTCTGGGCAAGAAGAAGGGCTTCGGGGGCATTGCTTCGGTTCTTGCCGTTCTCTTCGCCTGCTTCGCCATTCTCGCATCCTTCGGTATCGGTAACATGGGTCAGATCAACAAGATCGTTCTGAACATGGAATCCGCCTTCTTCTCCAACATTGATCTGGGCTGCATCCCCGGCACCAACATTGATATTATCAACCTGATCATCGGTCTTGTCCTTCTTGTCATCGCCGCTCTGATCATCATCGGCGGTCTTCAGAGAGTTGCCCGCGTGGCGGAGATCCTTGTTCCCTTCATGGCGGTCGCTTATGTTATCGGAAGCCTCGTGATCTTCTTCCTCAACATCGGTCAGGTGGGCGATATGATCGTTGCCATCTTCAAGTATGCCTTCACCCCCACCGCGGCTTTGGGCGGCGGCATCGGTGTGATCATTCAGAAGACCATGACCCAGGGCTTCAAGCGGGGCGTCTTCTCCAACGAGGCAGGCCTCGGCTCCTCGGTTATGGTTCACTCCTCCTCCAACGTTAAGGAGCCCGTCAAGCAGGGTCTGTGGGGCATTTTCGAGGTCTTCTTCGATACCATGATCGTCTGCACCATGACTGCTATCGTGGTCTTTTCCAGTGGTGTGATTGATCTGAAGACCGGTGCGGTTGCCGAGGGTGTCAACGATGCCACCCTGGTTTCCAAGACATTCGGCAGCGTGTTCGGCATTGCGGGTGAATGGTTCGTCGCCATCGCTATGCTGCTCTTCGCCTTCACCACTGTTCTGGGCTGGTCCCAGTACGGCTCCAAGGCTGTGGAATACCTCTTCGGTCTGAAGGGCGTTAAGGTTTATAAGGTCATCTTCGTTCTGATGATCGTTTCGGGCGCCGTTATGACCTCCTCTCTGGCATGGGATCTGTCCGATACCTTCAACGGACTTATGATGATCCCCAACCTGATCGGCGTGGTCTCGCTCTTCCCCCTGGTGGTCAAGATCGTTCGCAATTACGTGAACCGCCGCATCAAGGGCAAGGACGAAGCCCCCATGCTTTCCTACGATCCCGAGCTTCAGAAGGAAGCCGAGGAGCATCTGCACGACGTAGACTGATCTATGCTTGCTCCTTCCCGCCGTCTCCCATCCCCCCTGGGAACGGCGGGTTTTTTTTGTGCTATTTCGGGAGATGTAGAAAAAAATTCACATTTGCCTCTTGCAATTTCAGGCGAAATGTGGTATACTATTCGAGTACGCATGCGTACAAATAATAATATTTCATTACACACACAACGTTTGTTTTGCCGGTGGTTCCTTGAGAATCTGCAAAAAGAGAGCGTTGTGGCGGTGAACAACCGAAGGAGGAAAAAATCATGGCTGTTATCTCCATGAAGCAACTGCTGGAAGCAGGTGTCCATTTCGGACATCAGACCAGAAGATGGAACCCCAAAATGGCGGAGTACATCTTCACCGAACGGAACGGAATCTACATCATCGACCTTCAGAAGACTGTGAAGAAGGTGGAAGAGGCTTACAATTTCGTTCGTGAAATCACCGAACAGGGCGGCGAAATCCTTTTCGTCGGTACCAAGAAGCAGGCTCAGGAATCCATTAAGGAAGAGGCTGAGCGCGTTGGTATGTACTACGTAAACGCTCGTTGGCTGGGCGGTATGCTGACCAACTTCACCACCATCAAGAAGCGTATCCTGAGAATGGATCAGCTGAAGAAGATGGCTGAGGACGGTACCTTTGATCAGCTCCCCAAGAAGGAAGTTGTCAACCTGACCATCGAAGCCGAGAAACTGGATAAGAACCTGGGCGGTATCAAGGACATGAAGAAGCTCCCCGCAGCCATCTTCATCGTTGACCCCAAGAAGGAACACAATGCTGTTGCCGAAGCTCGCAAGCTGAACATTCCCATCATCGCGATCGTTGATACCAACTGCGATCCCGATGAGATCGATTACGTAATCCCCGGCAATGACGACGCGATCCGTGCCGTCAAGCTGATCACCTCCACCATGGCTAACGCCGTTCTGGAAGGCAAGCAGGGCGAACAGTTCGCCGACGAAGCTCCCGCTGAAGAGGCGGCTGCTGACGCTGAATAATCTGACAGGAGGATACTACAATGGCTGAAATTTCCGCACAACAGGTAAAAGCACTCCGTGAGCAGACCGGCTGCGGCATGATGGAATGCAAGAAGGCGCTGGTTGAAACCAACGGCGATATGGAAAAGGCTATCGTCATTCTCCGTGAGAAGGGCCTTGCTACCGCTGCCAAGAAGGCATCCCGTATCGCTGCCGAGGGCTATATCGGTATTTACAACGACGGCAAGGTTGCCGCTCTTGTTGAAGTTAACTGCGAGACCGACTTCGTTGCGAAGAACGCTGATTTCATCGCTTTCGCCAACGAAATTGCCGCTCTCGTTGCCAAGACCGCTCCCGCTGACCTGGACGCTCTCAACGCTTCCGTTCTGCGCGACGGCAAGACCGTGGAAGACGTTCGCGTTGATCTCGTTGCCGTGATCCGCGAAAACATGACCGTTCGTCGTTTCGCTCGTCTGGAGGGTAACGTTTCCACCTACAGCCACGGCGGCGGACGCATCGGCGCTGCCTGCAACTTTGCGGCTCCCATTGATGCCGCTGCAGGAAAGAACGTCTGCATGCAGGTTGCTTCCATGAACCCCACTTATCTGGACCAGAAGGACGTTCCCGCTTCCGTCATCGAAAGCGAAAAGTCCATCATGATGGCTCAGATGCAGCAGGATCCCAAATTCGCCAACAAGCCCGCTCAGGTGGTCGAGAAGATCGTCGGCGGTAAGATGGGCAAGTATTACAGCGAGAACTGCCTGCTTCAGCAGGAATTCTTCCTGGATGAGACCATGACCGTTGGTAAGTACGTGGCTTCCGAAGGCTCTACTCTGGTGGAATTCGTCCGTTTTGAGCGCGGCGAAGGCATCGAGAAGAAGAAGGACGACTTCGCTGCCGAAGTCGCTGCCATGGCAGGCGGCAACAACTGAGTCTGATCTCAGACGTTGCTGATTCCAAAATCAGAGATCAAGACCGAGAATCCAAGGATTCTCGGTCTTTTTGCGTAGATTCGCTCTTTTTTGTGTATTTCTCCCGTAGGACTTGAAAAGGTCTGCGGGATATGCTATAATAGAGAAAACCAAACCTATGGAGGTCTTTTTATGAAACGATTTTTCGCGATTCTCCTGGCATTTGTTCTGATTCTTGCTCTTTGCCCCGCTTTTGGCGCCGTTTCGGTGAATGAGGTATTCAACTACGCCGACGCCGATTGGGGAAAGGGTACCAACCCCGCTTCCAACGGACTGTGGAAGTATGAATGGCTCGCCCGTGAAACCGGTGTGATCAGCGACATGGTCTGGAGCACCTCGGGCTACTTTGAAGCCCCCTTCACCACCGCTGCCGCATCCGACACCCATTGGTATTGCCGCGTTCGTTCCGCCGGTGCCGATATGCACCCCGGCGCACAGGCAGACTCCATCAAAACCTTCATCTGCCCCGAAGAGGGTAAGGTTGATTTCAAGGTAGTCTGCAACCGTGCCAACGACGTGACCGGCGATAAGAACGGCAACTCCGCCTGCGTTTATCTGAACGATAAGAAGGTCTGGCCCGCCGATAAGGACTACGTAGAACTCAATGACAAAACCGCTTTGACCGTAGAGGTCTCCCTTGACGTAAAGAAAGGAGATCTGATTCGCTTTATGATCGGCTCTCTCGGCAATTCCAGCTCCGACGCCGTGAAGCTTCAGGAGCATTCGGTAACCTACCGCTCGGGCGCCAACCTGACTCCCGAAGTGAAGAATTACACCATTGCCTGCGTGGGTGACAGCGTCACCGAGGGCATGAAGACCACGGGCGGTCTGAAGGGTAAGGATGCTTATCCCGCTCAGCTGCAGGGTCTTCTGAATAAGGTCAGCAACGGCAAATACACCGTGAAAAACTACGGCTGCTCCGCCCGCACCGCTCTGGTGAACGGAGACCGTCCCTATCATCAGACCGCAGAGTACACCTCTTCCATGGCATCCAACCCCGACGTTGTTATCATCTGCTTCGGTGCGAACGACTCCAAGGTTGCCAACTGGAACGCAGAAGCCTTCCGCAAGGACTATACCGCTCTGATCAAGGGCTATCAGGATCTGCCCTCCAAGCCCACCGTTTATCTGTTCTATACCACCTACATCGCAGATCAAGCTCAGACCGGCTGCCGCCGCGACGTAATTCAGAATGAGATCCTTCCCATTGAATACGAGATCGCCAAGGAATTGGGCTGCAAGATCATTGACCTGAACACTCTGACCAAGGAAAACGCTGATAAGTATGCCGACGGCGTTCATCCCAACGATCAGCTGCAGAAGATGATGGCTCAGTATATTTTCGATGCTCTGTGCTGCGAAAACGCCATTGAGCTGACTGCAGGCGATGCCAGCGACGACGTGTTCATGATCGATCCCAACAAGACCGAGAGCACCGATACCGAGCAGAACACCGATGCTACCACCACCGATACCGCAACTCCCTCTGAGTCCGATACCAACTCCGTGACCGAGCCTCAGGATACCTCCTCCACCGATACGGATTCCGTGGAAGAGCCCGCCTCCGTTCCCGTTTGGGCAATCGTTGCAGGTGCGGTCGTCGTGGTTGCGATTATCACTTGCGTGATCCTCTTCGTCTTCAAGAAAAAGTAATTTAATCTAAAACAGTACGGCGTCACCGATTTTCGGTGACGCCGCAGACTTTTGAAAAAGTTCATGTTGCTTTTGGTGCATTCAATCGTTAACGGATCGTGAATAACATTGAACCGAAACAATCCTTCCACCGCTTCGCGGTCCCCCTCCCTTTACACAAGGGAGGCTTATTTTTGTGCAATTCTCAACGGTTTTTCGCGGTTCAAGAGCTACTCTCGGACAGGAAGACAATAGAAAATTCGTGCGCAGAAGAAAGGCTCCCTTGTGTAAAGGGAGCTGGCTTGACGCAGTCAAGACTGAGGGATTGTATGGGACAAAAAGATTCTTTTTATGGTTTGTACAAGCTACGGCGTCACCGATTTTCGGTGACGCCGTTTTTTTTGCTTATAACAGATGCTTTCTCAGGTCCTCTGCCGAGCAGGGGGACAGATATGCAGGGGGAACGTCAAAGACGGTCTTGCAGCCGACCGCGCCCTCGGCGTGCATCCGATGGGTTGCGCGAGCGTATGCCACGATGACCGAGGCTGTAAATTCGGGGTTGGAATCCAGCTTGAGGCTATATTCGATCACGTGCCCGTTCTCTCGATCCTTGCCCGTTTTTCCGCTTCGGATCACGAATCCTCCGTGGGGAATTCCGCTGTGATTTGCCTTTAATTCCTCGGCGGAGATGAAGTGAACGGTGGTGTCGTAATCGGCGAAATAATTGGGCATTTCCTTGATTTCACGTTCGATTCGCGCTTTGTCTGCCCCTTCCTTTGCCACCACAAAGCATTCTCTCGTGTGCTTCTGCCGCGTGGTCAGTTGGGGAGCTTCTCCGTTGCGGACCGCTTGCAGCGCGGCGTCCACGGGAATGGTGTATTGCTTGGCGTCGGCAACGCCTTCGATGCGGCGGATGGCATCGGAATGCCCTTGGCTGACGCCCTTGCCCCAGAAGGTGTAGGATTCGCCTTGCGGAAGAATCGATTCCGCATACAGGCGGTTGACCGAGAACATGCCGGGGTCCC
>JAFPBP010000251.1 GCA_017424085.1 Clostridia bacterium | reverse complement strand
CGCGCGGGGGCTGAAGGTGGAATACGCCATGCACACCGCCCGTTTCCTTCTGCCTGCCGATCTGTTCGACGAGCATCCCGACTATTTCCGTGAAAACGCTGAGGGACAGAGGGTCTGCGACCATAACCTTTGCGCCTCCAACGAGGCGGCGCTGGACCTGTTTGCTCAAAACGCCCTTGCGCTGGCAAAAAAGCTTTACAAAACCTCCGACACCTTCTATTTCTGGATGGACGACGTGCGGGACGGATTTTGTCATTGCGAGAAATGCCGCAGGATGACTCCCTCCGAGCAGCAGTTGACGGTGATGAATCGGGTGATCGGAGTCCTTCGCACCGAATTTCCAAACGCCCGTCTGGCGTATCTCGCCTATCAGATCTGTCTCCCCTGCCCCGCATCGGTGAAGCCCGCAGAGGGGATCTTCTTGGAATACGCTCCCTTCGATCGGGATTTTGACAAAAAGGCGGAAGAAATGCCCGAGGATCAGATCAAAAACATCAAGGATCTTCTGTCGTATTTCGGGAAGGACGATGCCCGCGTGCTGGAATACTGGTACGATAATTCCCTGTTCTCCCGCTGGAAGAAGCCCCCCAAGCAGAGGTTCCCCAAAAACCATCTGATTCCCGCAGACCTTGCCTTCTACCGCTCGCTGGGCTTTGAGGACATTGCCTCCTTCGCCTGCTTTTTGGGCGAGGATTACGAGGCTCTGTACGGAGATTTCGACCTGTCCGCATACAAATAAGACGAAATAAAAAAAGACGAGGAATGAGAATTCCTCGTCTTTTTCATGTTGCTCAGACCTTCTTCCGCATCCACGTGGAGGGAGAAAGGAAAATGATCAGGGGGAAGATCTCCAGCCGTCCCAGCAGCATGGCAAAGGACAGGACCAGCTTGGAGAAATCCGAGTAGGCGGCGTAATTGGCAAGGGGACCTACGGCGGAAAATCCCGGTCCTACGTTATTAAAGCACGCCATGACCGCAGAGAAATTGGTTTCAAATCCAAAAGGCTCCCAGCAGATCATCAGAAAAACGATCCCGAAGGAGAAGAGGTATACCGAAAGATACGAGCTGACCCCCGTCAGCGTATGCTCGTCCACGGGACGTCCCTCGAAATGGATGGATTTCACCGAGCGAGGGTGCAGAAGCTTCTGAAGCTCGCGGCGGATCTGCTTGCCGATGAGGACCACACGGGAGACCTTCAAGCCCCCTGCCGTGGAGCCCGCGCATCCGCCGATCACCATCAACACCAGCAAGATCCCCTTGGAAAGGGCAGGCCACAGGTTGAAATCCACCGTGGAATAGCCCGTGGTGGTAATGATCGACGAGACCTGAAAGAAGGCGTGGCGCAGAGACTCGCCCCACGCACCCGAGGCACCGTGAAGATTCACGGTGATCACCGCCGTTGCGGCGGCAATGATTGCCAGGTAGGTCCAGAATTCGCGGCTCTTCAAGGCGGCGCGGAACCGACGGATGAGGATCAGATAATACAGGTTGAAGTTCACGCCGAACAGAAGCATAAACACGGCGATGACCCATTGCAGATAGGGAGAATACCCTCCCAGGCTGTCGGCTTTGATACCGAAGCCGCCCGTGCCTGCCGTTCCGAAGGCGTGAAGCACAGCGTCGAAGGCCGGCATTCCTCCTGCCAGAAGAAGGAGGATCTGAACCCCCGTCATAACGAAATAGATCAGATACAAAATTTTTGCCGTATCCTTCATGCGGGGAACCAGCTTGCCCACCACGGGACCGGGAACCTCCGCCCGTAGGATATGAATGGACCGCTCCGACACGTTAGGCAGCACCGCCATGACGAACACGAGGATGCCCATGCCGCCGATCCAATGGGTAAAGCTTCGCCAGAAGAGAAGACCTCGGCTCATCGCCTCCACGTCGGGCAGGATCGATGCCCCCGTGGTGGTAAAGCCGCTGACGATCTCAAAAAGCGCATCCACGTAAGAGGGGATCTCGCCGCTGAGCCAGAAGGGAAACGCCCCGATCACCGAAAGGATCCCCCAGGAAAGGGAGACGATCATGAATCCCTCCCGTGCGTAGATCACAGAATCCTTGGGCTTACAGAACCACGAAAGCCCCCCGCCCGTTAAAAGGGCGAACGCCGCCGTGAGCAGGATGGGAAGAAGGCACGCCTCCCGATAGATCAGCGCCACCACCGCAGGCAGGAGCAGAAACACGCCCTCCCACAGGATCATCTTCCCCACCGTATTCAAAATCATTCTACGATTCATGGCACAGCCCCTTACTGCACGATCTCGGACAGAGCGTTGACCCGATGCCCCGCCGTGAGAACGATGACCTTATCCCCCGCGCAGACCGCGTCGTTACCCGAGGGGATGATGCTGGTGCTTCCGCGGATGATTCCGCCGATGAGAGTATTGGGCTTCAGCTTCAATTCCCTTAACGGGATATTCATCAATTCGCAATCGTCGCCCACGGTGAATTCCAGAACCTCCGCCTTCCCGTCGAAGATACGGTAGAGGGATTCCACGCTGCTGTCCTTGGAGGATTCCAGAGCGCGGGCATACCGCACGATCACGTTGGAAACGGTCTTCAAGGGCGAGACCAGCGTCTCCAGCCCCAGCTGCTCCGCCACGGAGGAAAATTCGTTGCGGTTGATCTTTGCAATAACCTTGGGGACCTTGCGGGATGCGGCAAAATAGGACACGAGGATGTTTTCCTCGTCCATGCCCGTCAGCGCCACAAAGGCATCCATTCGGGGCAATCCCTCCTCCAGAAGAAGCTCTCGCTGCGCTCCGTCTCCGTGGATCACCACCGCCTCGGGAAGATTTTCCGCGATGATCCGACAACGATGGGCGTCCTTCTCCACAATTTTCACGGAGAATCCCTCCGAAAGCAACAATTTGGAAAGGTAATAGGACGTGGTTCCCGCCCCGAGGATCATCACGCTTCGGGATTGCTTTTGCAGAATGTTCAACCCCCGCAAAAGCTTAACGACCTCGGAGGGAGGTGCGGTAAGCCCGATCTTATCCCCGCTTCGCAGAACGAATCCGCCGTCGGGGACGGTGACAGTATCGTCCCGCTGAACGGCGCAGACCAGAAATTTATAGGGGAATTTTTTTCTCAGCTCGGACAGCTTGACCCCATCAAGGGCGGAATCCTGCTTCAGCTTCAGCTCCACCATTTCCACGTGGCGCCCCGAGAAGGTCTCCACCTGTGCCGCCGTGGGCAGCTTCAGCACGTTGAACAGCTGGCGTGCCACGGTGCGCTCGGGATTGATGACCATGGAAAGCCCCAGCCGTCCCCGCAAAAATTCCAGATTTCCCTCGTTGTATTCGGGATTGCGGATGCGGGCAACGGTATGGCGGGCGCCCATCTGATTTGCGATAAAGCAGCTGAGCATATTCACCTCGTCCGATCCGGTCACGGCAATGAACAGATCTGCCGATTCCACGCCCGCATCGGACAGGATCTCGCAATCGGTGCCGCTTCCGCAGACCCCGATGGCGTCGTAAATATTCGTAATATCGGAAATCACCTGCGGCGCATTGTCGATGGCGACCGCGTCGTGTCCCTCGGCAATCAGGCTGGCAAGAACGGTGGTGCCGATCTTTCCGCAGCCGACCACGATGGTTTTCATGGCAAAGCATCTCCTTCATCGGATATGATGCCTTCATTATAGCACATTTTTTCCCAATTTGCAACCGTTGTAAAAAAACGTTGCGTTTTGCGGAAAAACTTCGGGGGGTTTTCGGCTTTTTTCCGACTTTTGCGGACCACGTATTGACTCTATATTATTTTCGTGCTATAATACATAGTAAATTATTGCGTTCTTTTGCTCGGAAGGAGACGAAATTATGTGGATTGCGGACGGCTGGAAGGATTTTGAGGTGCTGGATGCCTCGGGCGGCGAAAAGCTGGAGCGATGGGGGAAGTATACCTTCGTGCGCCCCGACCCACAGGTCATCTGGAATACCGAACGGCTTCACCCCGCGTGGAACGATCCCAGCGCCAGCTATTCCCGCTCGTCTACGGGCGGCGGACATTGGAACGGGGCGGAGATCCCCGTGTTCCGCATCGGATATAAGGATCTGACCTTCCAGATCAAGCCCATGAGCTTCAAGCACACGGGGCTGTTTCCCGAGCAGGCAGTCAACTGGGACTGGGCGAGGGAGAAGATCCGCACCTGCGGCAGAGAAGAGGTCTCGGTTCTGAACCTGTTTGCCTACACGGGCGGCGCATCGGTCGCCTGTGCCAAGGAAGGGGCGAAGGTCTGCCACGTGGACGCCTCCAAGGGCATGGTGGCTTGGGCGAAGGAGAACGCGCAGGCGTGCGGGCTGGACAACATCCGCTATATCGTGGACGATTGCGTGAAATTCGTCCAGCGTGAGATCCGTCGAGGCAGACGCTACGACGGGCTGATCCTGGATCCCCCCTCCTACGGACGCGGTCCCGACGGGGAGATCTGGAAGCTGGAAAGCGAGCTGTACGGGCTGTTGCAGCTGTGCGTACAGGTTCTCAACGATAAGCCTCTTTTTCTGATTCTGAATTCTTACACCACCGGACTTTCCGCCGGATGCATGGAATACATGCTGGGATGCACCGTAGCCAAGCGCTTCGGAGGCGTGGTCACCGCCTCGGAGATCGGTCTTCCCATCGGAGATTCCGGATACTGTCTCCCCTGCGGGGCAACCGCCCGCTGGACGGGGAAATAACCCACGCACATACCTCGAAAGGAGGGAACATTCCGTGTCGGTCATTGAAGCAAAAAACCTTACCTTCCGCTATGCAGAGGATTCCGAGCCCGTACTCAAGGACGTTTCCCTTACGGTGGAGCAGGGCGAATTCATCGCCATTCTCGGGCACAACGGGAGCGGGAAATCCACCCTTGCAAAGCATCTCAACGGGATCTGCATTCCCGATGAAGGAAGCATTACCGTCTGCGGACTGGACGTAAAAAACAACGACGACCTGACCGAGATCCACCGCAAGGTGGGCATGGTCTTTCAGAACCCCGACAATCAGATCATCGCCTCGGTGGTGGAGGAGGAGGTTGCCTTCGCTCTGGAGAATCTGGGCGTAGAGCACGACGAAATGCACCGCCGCGTCAAGGAAGCTCTGGAGGCAGTGGATATGAGCGCCTTTGCCACCCACGCCACCTACAAGCTCTCGGGCGGACAGAAGCAGCGCATCGCCATTGCGGGGGTCATTGCCATGCGCCCCGACGTTCTCGTGCTGGACGAGCCCACCGCCATGCTGGACCCCAAGGGGCGGGCAGAGGTGATGGAGGTCCTGCACAAGTTCCATCGGGAGGGCATGACCATCGTTCTGATCACCCATTTCATGGACGAAGCCGCCCAGGCGGACCGCATTGCCGTGATGAACAACGGCGAGATCCTTCTGGACGGAACGCCCCATTACGTATTTCAGAATGCGGGCTTGCTGTGGAGCGTTGGGCTCAACGTTCCCCAAAGCACCGAATTGATGTTCCTGCTGCGCAAGGAGGGCTATAAGGTTCCCCTTGCCGTGCTCACCGAAGCAGAGTGTGTGGCTGTGCTGAACGACCTTCTGGCAGGCAACATCGGACGGGAGGACGCATGAAAAACGTGATTCTCAAGGCGGAGCATCTGACTCAGATCTACGGGGAAGGGACCCCCTTCCAGCGTACCGCCGTCAACGATATTTCCTTTGAATTATACGAAAACGAATTCGTGGGGGTCATCGGGCACACGGGGTCGGGGAAATCCACCCTGATCCAGATGCTCAACGGGCTGATGAAGCCCACCTCGGGCACCGTCTCCTTCCGCGGGGAGGATATCTGGGCGAAAAAATACAACCGCCGTCTTCTGCGCGCAAACGTGGGGCTGGTCTTCCAGTACCCCGAATATCAGCTGTTTGAGGAAACGGTGGAAAAGGACATTGCCTTCGGACCCCGCAACATGGATCTGTCCGAGGACGAGATCCATGCCCGCGTGAAGGAAGCCATGGAGCTGACGGGGCTGAACGACAGCTTCCGCTCCAAATCCCCCTTCGATCTTTCGGGCGGGCAGAAGCGCCGCGTTGCCATTGCGGGCATTCTCGCCATGCGTCCCCGCGTTCTGATCTTAGACGAGCCCACGGCGGGATTGGACCCCAAGGGCTGCAACGAAATTCTGGCAAACATCCGTGCCTATCGGGAGGAGGAGGGCGCCACGGTGGTGCTGGTCTCCCACAGCATGGAAGACATCGCCGCCAACGCACAACGGATCATGGTCCTTGAGGGCGGGCATCTGAAGATGCTCGACGACACCCGTGCAGTCTTTGCCCGAGGCGACGAGCTGACCGCCATGGGGCTGAACGTGCCTCAGATCACCCGCGTTTTCCTTTCCTTGGCAAAGCGGGGGCACGCGGACTTGGGATCAGTCTTATCCCCCGAGGAAGCCATCACCGCCCTGAATCGGCTGACGGGAGGTGCGAAATGATCCGAGACATCACCTTAGGTCAATATTTCCCCGGAACGTCGGTGCTTCACAACATGGATCCCCGTGCGAAGATCCTTCTGATGATCGTTTACGTAGTGACCCTGTTCGTAGCAGAGACCGTGGCGGCGTACGCATTTCTCATCGTCACCACCCTTCTGATCATCGCCGCAAGCCGCATTTCTCTGAAATTCTATCTGAGGGGCTTGAAGCCGCTGTTGTTCATCATGATCTTCACGGCGGTGCTGAACATGCTCTATTCCCAGGGAGAGCCCATTTTTGAATTCTGGGTCTTCTCGATCTCCTGGGACGGGATCTTCCGCGCCCTGTTCATGGTGATCCGCATCATGCTCATGGTCCTGTCCATGTCGGTTCTGACCTACACCACCTCTCCCCTGCTTCTCACGGGCGGGCTGGAGCGCCTGCTCTCGCCTCTCACCTATCTGAAGGTGCCCGTCCACGATTTTGCCATGATGATGAACATCGCCCTGCGGTTCATCCCCACCCTTCTGGAAGAGACCGAAAAGATCATGAACGCCCAGAAGGCTCGGGGCGCGGACTTCGAAAGCGGAAGCCTGATCCGTCGGGCAAAGGCGATGATCCCCATTCTCATTCCCCTCTTCGTATCGGCGTTCCGCCGTGCGGAGGAGCTGGCGGTGGCGATGGAATGCCGTTGCTATGAAAGCGACGCAAAGAACCGCACCCGCTACGTGGAATACAGATTCGCCCTGCGGGATTATCTGGCGGCGGCGTGCTGCATTGCGGCGCTGGCGGCGGTGATCCTGCTGAACAATCTCGTTCTGTTGGGGAGCGTGGGGCTGTGAAATATCTGATCCGACTTTCCTTTGACGGAACGGCGTACTGCGGCTGGCAGATGCAGAAAAACGGTCCCTCCGTGCAGGAGCAGGTCTTCCGCGCGCTGACCACCGTATTCGGCAACGTGCAAGAATTTTCGGGATGCAGCCGCACCGATGCGGGAGTGCACGCGCTGGACTTCTGTGCCTCCTTTGCGGCAGATTCCACCCTGCCCTGCGAAAAGGTCATAGCCGCGCTGAACGCCAATCTTCCCCGCGATATTGCGGTCCACGCCGCAGAGATCGTGCCCGACGATTTTCACGCCCGCTACAGCGTGATCAAAAAAGAATACCGTTACCGCATTCTTACCACCCCCGCCCGTTCCCCCTTCTGGGAGGACCGCGCGTGGCATCGGGTGGGAGAGTATGATTTGGAAGCGCTGAACCGAGCCGCTTCGCACCTCTGCGGGCCCCACGATTTCCGCTCCTTTATGGCGGCGGGAAGCAAGATCACCGATTGCACCCGCACGGTCTTCGACGCTCATTTCGAGCAGGACGGAGACACCCTGAGCTTTTACGTCTCCGCCGACGGATTTCTCTACAACATGGTGCGGATCATGGTGGGGACCCTTCTGGAGGTGCCCCGCAAATATCCCCCCGAGGAGATCAAAGCCATTTTGGAGGCAAAAAACCGCGCCGCCGCAGGTGCAACCGCCCCCGCCCGCGGATTATATCTGAATCGGGTGGAATACTGAACCGAAAGGAGCCACGGCAATGAACAACGAAACCAAAAAAACCGTCCGACGGTTGGATCTTCTCCGTGGGATCTTAGTGCTGACGCTGATCCTTTACATTGCCGTAGCCTTGATCATCAACTCGTCCTATCTGACCGCCGACCGACTGATGCGGCTTCGGGCAAACGTGATCCACGTGCTGACGGGGTCTGCCTCGGACACGGTCCGCATCGAGGAGGACGACACGTTGACCGTAGCCCCCTTCCAGGACGGCTTTGCGGTGCTGACCCGCAACGGGATTTCGGTCTACGGCGCCGACGGGAACAAATATTCCTCCCAC
Source organism: Clostridia bacterium (assembly GCA_017424085.1). Classification (GTDB taxonomy): domain Bacteria; phylum Bacillota; class Clostridia; order Oscillospirales; family UBA644; genus RGIG995. The sequence continues at coordinate 3,779 of JAFPBP010000251.1, read as the reverse complement.
ACCCTGCAGTACAAAAACCCCTGCATGGAGGTCTGCGACAAATACATTCTCTGCTTCGATCGGGGAAGCACGGGCTGGGTGGTCTTCAACAGCTTCCGCGTCCTGTGCGAGGGCACCGAGGGCGGAAACATCATCAACGGACGGATCTCGTCGGAGGGTTATTTCACCATTGCCGCCGAGCGAAGCGAATATAAAGGGTGCGTCACCGTATACAATACCAAGGGGACCTCTCTTGCGCGCTGGAATTCGGACACCTACCTGCTCGACGCCTTCATCACCTCCCGCAACGAAGCCACCATCGTCTCTCTGGGCACCGATCGGGAAAAGACCAACACGGTCTTCACGGTTCTGAACTTCCGCAAGGGAACGGTCACGATCACAGCCACCGCCTACGACACCTTCCCGCTTGCGTTGGGCGTCAAGCAGGGCGGACAGGTGGAAATGCTGACCGAGGACGGATCCTGGGTCTTCAGCGGACGGGAGGTCCGATCGGTCCACACCTACCCCGAGACCTCACCCGGGATCTTCCGACAGGGAGAGGATCTGACCCTCATTTCCTATCAGACCCTTTCGGGGCAGATTCTCGTGGAGGGCTTTGACACCGAGGGAAACGTCCCCTTCTCTCTGGAGTTTTCTTCGATCCGATCGCTGGATACGATGGGAGATCGGGTCTACGTTCTGACCGAGGAAGGGCTGTACGTCACCGACCGTGCGGGAAATCTCCTGCTCAAGGCGGACGCAGAATCCGCCGCACAGATCTCGGTCTCGCCCGAGATCACCCTGCTGAGGGGCGCAAACTTCGTCAATATCAAGCACTACGAGCTTCCCTGACGGGAACCGCTCGGACATAGAATCACACACGTTCATTCGGAGGTTTTTTCATGGATCTTGCATTAAGCACACTGCTGGATTTCTTCATCGTTGCCATTCTCGCCGTAAGCATCATTCTCGGCGTGCGCAACGGTCTGATCCGCTCGGTCATCAATCTGGTGGGCAACGTTGCCGCCCTGGTTCTGGCGCTGATCTTCTCGGCGCAGCTGGGAGTTTACGTGGACGCAAACTACGTAAACGCACCCATGCGGGAATGGGCGATCAATCAGCTGACCGCCAGCGTGGAGCAGATCTCCGCCACGGAGATCGACTTTGACGATCTTCTGGAAAACCGTCCCGAATTCTTCACCGACACCTGCGAATTTCTGGGCGTGGACGTGGATGAGATCCAGGAATCCTACGAAATTCTGAAAGCCGACGGCATGGATCAGGCAAAAAGCGCCATCATCACCCAGATGGTAGACCCCTTAAGCTCGATCATCAGCCGCGTCATCGCCTTTGCGGTGATCTACCTTGCGGCAACCCTTGCCATTGCCATCATCACGCTCTTCTCCCGTTTCCTCACCAACCTGCCCATCATCCGACACATGGATAAGCTGGGCGGCGGCATGCTGGGGGCGGTGACGGGAGTTCTGATCACCTTCATCTTCGTCGCCATCGTCTCCACGGGCTCCAAGTACCTGCTCCGTGACCGAACCCCCGCCGAGCGCGACGCCATCCGAAACAACACCATCGTCTACAAGGTGGTGCACGAGATCAACCCCCTCAACAACCTGTTTCACACAACAGACACCGCGGAAGAATAATTTTTCCCACACCCCGAAAGGACCCCACTATGGTTTGCAGCAGATGTAAAAAACGCCCCGCCGTGATTTTTGTCACGAAAATTGAGAACAACGAGACCGTCAACGAGGGTCTCTGCATAAAGTGTGCCAAGGAGCTGAACATCAAGCCCATCAGCCAGATGCTGGATCAAATGGGCATCACCGACGAAGAGCTGGACGATATGTGCGACCAGATGAGCGGCATGATGGGCGGCGACGGAATCGATTCCCTCTCTTCGGACAGCTTCGAGGAGGGCGGCGCACAAGCCATGAATCTCTATCAGAAGCTGATGAGCGGGCTGACCGCCATGCAGCGCCCCACGGCGGAGAACAACGCCGCAGCACAGGATTCCGCCGAGCCGAAAAAGGAAGGCGACCAAGCAAAGAAAAAGAAAGAAAAGAAGCCTCCCGAGGAGCCTAAGAAAAAATATCTCAACGCCTTTTGTCGGGATCTGACCGAAAAAGCCCGCAGCGGCAAGACCGACCCCGTCATCGGGCGGGAAAGCGAGATCCTGCGGGTGCTTCAGATCCTGAACCGCCGCACCAAGAACACCCCCTGCCTCATCGGTGAGCCCGGAGTGGGCAAGACCGCCATTGCGGAGGGCATTGCTCAGAGGATCGCCAAGGGCGAGGTTCCCGCAAAGATTGCCGACAAGGAGGTCTGGCTTCTGGATCTGACGGCACTGGTGGCGGGAACGCAATTCCGTGGTCAGTTTGAAAGCCGCATGAAGGGGCTGATCGAGGAGGTCCGCGCTCTGGGGAACGTGATCCTGGTCATCGACGAGGTCCATAATCTGGTGGGAGCAGGCGATGCGGACGGCTCCATGAACGCCGCAAACATCTTGAAGCCCGCCCTGTCCCGCGGCGAAATCCAGGTCATCGGAGCCACGACTCTGAAGGAATACCGTAAGCACATTGAAAAGGATGCCGCTCTGGAGCGCCGCTTCCAGCCCGTGATCGTCAACGAGCCCTCGGTGGAGGATTCCATCAAAATGCTTCAGGGGATCAAGTCCCGCTACGAAGAATATCACCACATTCAGGTGCCCCAATATCTGGTGGTCAAGGCGGTGGAGCTGTCGGAGCGCTACGTAACCGACCGCTACCTGCCCGACAAAGCCATCGACCTTCTGGACGAGGCGTGCTCCAACGCAACGCTGAAAAATCCCATCTACGAGCAAGCCTTTCTCGCCGAGAAAAAGCGCAATGAGATGAAGGCACGTCTGGAGGAGCTGGAAAGCAAGGAAGAGCCATCCCAAGACGATTACGCCGCCATAGCAACGGCAAAATCCGATCTGATGCGGACCGAGGCGGAATATGACGAATTGATCCGCAAACGGGATCAGGCGTGCGTTTCCCTGGAGGATCTGGCGCTGATCATCGAGCTTTGGACGGGGATTCCCGCCTCCAAGATCCGCGAACGGGAGCAGAATCAGCTGGCACGCTTCGAGGAGATCCTGCGCGCCCACATCAAGGGGCAGGAGGAAGCCATCGTCAAGGTCTCCGACGCGGTGCGCCGTTCCCGCGTGGCGCTGGTTCCCCGCAAGAGACCCGTGTCCTTCATCTTCGCCGGTCCCACGGGCGTGGGCAAGACCGAGCTGGTGAAGGTGCTGGCAAAGGAGCTGTTCCATTCCCCCGAGACCCTCATTCGCCTTGATATGTCCGAATTTATGGAGAAGCATTCGGTCTCCCGCATCATCGGAGCGCCTCCGGGATACGTGGGCTACGACGAAGCGGGGCAGCTGACCGAAAAGGTTCGCCGCAAGCCCTATTCCGTGGTTCTGTTCGACGAGATCGAAAAAGCCCATCCCGACGTGCTGAACGTGCTTTTGCAGATCCTGGACGACGGGCGCATCACAGACGCACAGGGGCGTACCGTCTCCTTTGAGCATTGCATTTTGGTTATGACCACCAACGCAGGCTCCTCCAACCGTGCCAACGCGGCGGGCTTTAACCGAAGTCAAGACCAGCTGACCGAGGAACGCACGAAGAAAGCGTTGTCGGAATTCCTCCGTCCCGAATTTTTGAACCGCGTGGATGAGATCATCACCTTCCGTGCCCTGCCTCGGGAGATCTTCCCCGAGATCGTCCGCCTGTCGCTGGATGAGCTTGCCGCAGGATTGAAGG
>JAFPBP010000250.1 GCA_017424085.1 Clostridia bacterium | reverse complement strand
TTTCACGTAGGCTTCCTGAGACATCATGGAATGATATTTCGAGCAGACCACGCCGAAGCGGTCGATCTCCCCTGCCACGAAGGCACGGCAGACCTCGTCTGCGATCCTCTTTGCCTGCGCATAGGAAAAATCCTCCGCCAGCGCAAGCTCGCCCGAAAACCGATCGCACGCCCGCTTACCCACGGGGATGATCTGCGCCTCGGGATATTCCCGCAGAAGGCGGAAAATATTGGCATTGTAGCCCCCCGCAAGACCGCGATCTCCCGCAACCACCACGAGACGGGTCCGATTGCCCTCCCGCTTGGCAAGATAGGGACTGCGCTCACATTCCTTGCATCCCATGAGATGCTCCACAGTCTGTGCGTAAGCGTCGCTGTATTCCTTGCCCTTATTCATGGCATCGGTGGCGCGACGGATCTTGGAGGATGCCACAAGCCCCATGGCTTTGGTCAGATGGAGGGTGGAATCCACACTCTTGATCCGCGTGCGAAGGGTTTTGATATCCGCACCCATTCCATCACCTCGAAAGATCGTTGAGGGCGGTAGTCAGCAATTCCACGTCGGAATCGTCCCAATAGCCGCTCTCCACCCGCTCCAGGAAGGAGGGGTAACGGTTTTCCAAAAGATCGTAAAGAGACGCCTCGTATTCCTTCACCTGCTTGACGGGGATCTCGTTGAGGTACCCGTGGATGACGGCATAAACGATGGCAACCTGACAGCCCACGCGCACGGGGGAGTTTCGTCCCTGCTTCAAGACCTCAACGATGCGTTCTCCCAGCGCAAGGCGCGCCTTGGTATCGGCGTCCAGATCGCTTCCGAATTGAGCAAACGCCTGCAATTCGCGGTACTGGGAATACAAAAGCTTCAGCTCGCCCGCAACCTTTTTCATGCCCTTCAGCTGGGCGGAGCCACCTACACGGCTGACCGAAATACCGGGGTTGATGGCGGGCATAACGCCCGAATGGAACAGCTCGGTTTCCAAAAAGATCTGACCGTCGGTAATGGAGATCACGTTGGTGGGGATATAAGCGGAAACGTCCCCTGCCTGGGTTTCGATGATGGGGAAGGCGGTAATGGAGCCGCCGCCGTATTCGGGGGCAACCCGCGCCGCCCGCTCCAGCAGGCGGGAATGCAGATAAAATACGTCGCCGGGGTAGGCTTCCCGTCCCGGGGGACGGCGGATCAAGAGGGACAGGGCACGGTATGCTACCGCGTGCTTGGAAAGATCGTCGTAGATGATCAGAACGTCCTTCCCCTGATCCATAAAGTATTCCGCCATGGCGCAGCCCGCATAAGGAGCAACGTACTGCAACGGCGCCGACTCCGAGGCGGAGGCGGATACGATGACCGTATAATCCATGGCGCCCGAACGGGCCAGCTCGTTTGCCAGCTGAACCACAGAGCTGTTTTTCTGCCCGATGGCAACGTAGACGCAGAGCACGCCCGTATTTTTCTGATTGATGATGGTATCGATGGCGATCTCGGTTTTCCCCGTCTGACGGTCTCCGATGATCAGCTCACGCTGACCGCGACCGATGGGAATCATGCTGTCGATGGCCTTGATGCCCGTCTGCAACGGAACCGAAACGCCCTTACGCTCGATGATGCCGGGGGCTTCCGACTCGATGGGGCGGGTCTCGGTAGAGGCGATGGGACCCTTTCCGTCGATGGGCTCGCCCAGGGCGTTGACCACGCGGCCCAGCATACAGTCGCCCACGGGAACCGACAAGACCTTGCCCGTGCGGCGAACCACAGACCCCTCGCGGATGCTATTCTCGTTGGACAGAAGAGCAACCGAAACGGTCTCGGTCTCCAGATTCTGCGCCATGCCGAAACTTCCGTCCTCGAATTCCAGAAGTTCGCTTGCCATACAGTCGCGAAGACCGTAGACCCGCGCAATGCCGTCGCCCACAAGAATGACGGTACCGGTCTCCTTCATTTCGATCTTGGATTGATAATTTTTAATTTGTTCTTTGATAACGTTACT
>JAFPBP010000249.1 GCA_017424085.1 Clostridia bacterium | reverse complement strand
GGTGGTCTTCGACAAAACGGGAACCCTGACCTTGGGCGTTTTCGAGGTCTCCCGTGTGGAGGGGGAAGACCCCGACCGCGTGCTTTCCATCGCCGCCCGTTGTGAATCCTTTTCCAATCATCCCATTGCCCAATCCCTCCGCGCCGCCTGCCCCCATTGCACCGAGGAGGGGGTCGGCGAATTCGAGGAAATGGCAGGGTGCGGCATCTCCGCCTGCGTGGACGGAGTTCGCTATTACGTGGGCAATGAGGCTCTGATGCATCTTCGGGGCGTTGTTCCCCTTCCCACCGACGGGGTCGGGACCCGCATTTACGTGTCCGACGGCTCGGTGTGTCTTGGGGTCATCACCGTTTCCGACCGTGTCAAGGACAACGCCGCAAGCGCCGTGAGGGCTCTTCGCGCCGAGGGCGTGGGGCAGACCGTCATGCTGACGGGGGACGGGGAAGCCGTTGCCAACGCCGTTGCCGCGCAGGTGGGCTTGGATCGGGTCCGCGCCGGATTGTTGCCTGCCGATAAGGTGGACGCCATGAAGGAGATCCTGTCCCAAAAGAAGGGATGCGTGGCGTACGTGGGGGACGGAATGAACGATGCCCCCGTCCTTGCCGCCTCCGACGTGGGGATTGCCATGGGTGGTATCGGCTCTGACGCCGCCATCGAAGCGGCAGACGTGGTTTTGATGTACGATAATCCGGAGGATCTGCCCCGCGCGCTGAGATTGGCACGGAAGATCCATCGCATCGTCGTTCAGAATATCGTCTTCTCCATCGGTGTCAAGGTTCTGGTTCTGATCTTGAGCGCCCTCGGATTTTCCAATATGTGGCACGCCGTTTTCGCCGACGTGGGTGTTTCGGTCATTGCAATTCTCAACGCAATGCGAACATTATCAAAAAAAGCGTAACATTTCGCCTTTTTCCTGTTGACAAATCGATAAATATGCGGTATAATACTTCTATGGAAAAACGTAAAGGGGAATGAATTCGAATGATACAGACCAACTTAAGACATCTGATCAAGTATGCAAGTACCTATCTGATGATGCATCCCTCCGACGAGGATTATTGCTTCAACCGCCTGCTCCTGCTGATGGGGCTGGACGATTGCGGCGCCGAGGAACCCGTGCCCTCCGTGGACGGACTCATCGGGCCCGATTCGGTGCTGGAGCCCATTCTTGCCAACGCCGTTGCCCGCGGCATCATCGACGAAGGACAGACCGAGGCGTTCGGTGCCCGTTTGATGGATACCGTTTCCCTGCGCCCCTCGGAGCTTCAGAAGATCTTCAACGAGAAAAAGCAGACCGAAGGCTTGAAGGCTGCCACCGATTGGTTCCACGATTATTGTGAAAAGAACGATTACGTGAAGCGTGCCGCCATCAACCGCAACCGCCGTTGGACCGCCCACGGGGAAAAGGCAGATCTGGTCATCACCGTCAATCTGTCCAAACCCGAGGTGGATAACAAGAAATCTGCCGCCATGCTTCATAAGAAGCCCAGCGGATACCCCTCCTGCGTGATCTGCCGTCAGAACGAAGGCTTTTCGGGGCACGGCACGGTGCGTGATACCCTGCGTACCATCGACGTGACTCTGGCAGACGAGCCCTTCTTTTGGCAGTTCTCTCCCTATGCGTATTATTATCAGCACGCCATCATCATCAATACCAAGCACGTTCCCATGGCGGTCAACGCTCTTGCCTTGCGCCGTCTGATGGATTTCGTGGATCAGTATCCCCATTATTTCATCGGCAGTAACGCCGCCCTGCCCCGCATCGGCGGATCGCTTTTGGTGCACGACCATTATCAGGGCGGTCTGGAAAAGCTTCCCATGCAGAGCGCCAAGTACCGCAAGGTCTTCACCGCGCCCGACGCCAAGGTGAAGATCGGAATCGTGGAATGGTATAACAGCGCCGTTCGCTTTGAATCGGACGATCGTGCCGCTCTGGAGGACGTTGCGGGCAGAATGATCGAGGCTTGGAAGGAATACAGTGCTCCCGAGCTTGGAATTCTTCCCAAGACCGGCGATGAGTTCCATAATTCCTCCTCTCCCGTGGTTCGCCGCACCGAGACCGGCTATATCGTGGATCTGATCCTGCGGACCAACCGTTGCGACGAAACCTATCCCG
>JAFPBP010000248.1 GCA_017424085.1 Clostridia bacterium | reverse complement strand
TTGAGCGGATCTCGGGAGCTTCCGGAGGGCGAACTTCCCCTGGAATTCCTTCGCGTCCTCCAGGAACGGTGGCTTTCCGACGAGATTCTCCTGCGCTTCGATTCGATCCCGCTCAGCGCACAGAATGCGGACAGCGCAACCGAATGAAATATGAAAAACCGAGGGGTGAGCCGATGCGGCTCACCCCCTTGTTGTGGATGGAATTTTTCAGTTGATGTTCATGCTGATGGAGCAGAAGTTGAATTCTCCCGTGCCGACGATGGCGTGTCCTTCCCGTCGCGGGAGGGGGGAATGCCGTAAAATCCCCGAAAGGCGTGGGAAAAGGCGTGCAGGTCGGAATAGCCCAGCGCCTCCGCCACGTCCCCCACCGAAGCCCCGCCCCGCAGCAGGGCACGGGCGGTCTCCATGCGGCGCCGTTGCAGATGCTCCCGCAGGGGCTCTCCTCGGTATTTCTTAAAAAGACGGGACAGATATTTGCGGGAGAGATACAGCGCCTGCGCCGTCTCTTCCACCGTGGCGTTGGGATGATCCTCCAGCCAGGACAGGGCGTTTGCCACGTGCTTTTCTTCCGTGGCGATCCCCTTGGGGGCGGGGCGCCGCAAGGACAGGATCATGCGAAGAAGCCCGCGAAAATACCCCGAGGGGTCGAAGTCGGCGCGGGGACAATACAACACCTGCTCCAAAAGCAGGATCTCCTCGGTGCCGCACAGATCGAAGACGGGCGGCAGGGGGGCTTCAAAGAGCCGATCCGCCTCCTTTCCCCCTGCGGAGATCCAGAGCATGACGGCGGGATCGTCCCCGTCGGAGCGGATGGTGTGGGGCTGATTGGGGGGACAGTAAAACCCCTGCCCTGCCGTCACCCGCACCCCGTTGAAGGTCAGGGCGCCCTTGTGGACGAAGTGGAGAAAATGCCGTCCGCTCAACCGTCCCGTCACCCCGCGGTGGGGGGCGGTGACGCTCTTTCCCACGCTCACCGAAAAGCCCTCGGGGGAGAGATAGCGCAGGCGGTCGGCGTAGTAGGGGGTTGCGGGGGCATCAAAGAAGTCGGGGGTTGAGGCAGTTCGCAGCACGCCGCCCTGCTCCGACCGTTCGTAGATCAAGGTTCCGCTCATGGTATGCTCCTTTCATATAGTGACATTATAACACATTTCGGTGCCCTTTGTCAATTCCCTTTCGGAATTTTTTTCGTTATAATGAAGATATCTGAAAGGAGCGTTTTCATGAGATCCTTGATCCTTCGTCTGATTCCCCTGCTGTTGGCGCTGGCGTTGCTCTGCGGATGCACGCCTGTTTCCGACCCCACCGACACCGATCTCGGGGGCACCGATACCGATTCCGCCGTCACCGATACGCATCTGACCGTTTTCGACAACGGCGCCACCGAATACCGCATCGTCTACGCGGCGGACGCCTCGTCTGTGGTGCGCTCTGCGGCGGCAAGCCTGCAGGCACATCTCAAAAATGCCTACGGCAGTAAAATTTCCATGGTTTCCGATAAGGAGGCGCCCATCGCCACCGAAATCCTTTTCGGCGCCACCAACCGTCCCGCCTCAGAAGCCGCCCTCTCTGCCCTTGCCGACCAAGCGGACTTCTCTCTGACCCTGTCGGGGCAGTCCGTGGTTCTTGCCTGCTCCACCGATTACGCCGCGCGGCAGGCGGCGGATTACGTGATCGCTACGTTCACGGGGGGAACCGCCTTGACGCTCTCCGCCTTGGACGAGTATTGGGATGCCCGC
>JAFPBP010000247.1 GCA_017424085.1 Clostridia bacterium | reverse complement strand
GTTTGATGAAAATGATGTACATGATGTGAAGTTATTGTGTGAGACATTTCATATCGAAGTTCCAAATGAGTATAGATAACGACAAATTCCAATTTATCGAACAGAATAAAACAACCCCGACAGACTTAAATATCTGTCGGGGTTTTAACATCCTTATGAGAAGTAGCCGGTGCGGCGACTCTTTGTTCTTCAGTTCAATTCGGTTACGGTTCCGTCCTGTGTGACCAAGGCGGTGACAGTATCGCCTGCCGCAAGGAAGGGGAGTTCGGGGGAGATCTTGATGTCTGCCACGATCACGACCCCGTCGGTAAGCTGGATGAAATATTTGGTATTTCCGTCCACGACCGCCGTTGCGATCTGCTTCACGGTGCCGCTTACCGTCTTGGTTTCATCCTCGGGACGTTCGATCTCGATCTGTCCGTCCTCGGCAAGCTTGTGCAGGTAATCCTCCTTGGCATCCTTTACCGAGGATCCGGTGCCTACGATCTGATACTGCTGAACGTCAACGAAGGCGTACATTTTTACCAGCCCCGATTTTTCCTTCAGCGAAATGAAGTAGGTGGGGCGGTCTCCCACGTTCAGAAGAATGGGGAAGGTCGCCGTATATCCCAGATGCTGAACCTGCCCCTCTGCCGATGCCATGGCGGAATATTCCTCGGCACCGGGGACGGAGTAGAAGCGGGTCTCCTTGGTTCTCATGTTCACCAGAACGAAGCCCACGTTGGATTCGTCGCTGACCACCGAGGTCATGCCCGTGTAGAGCCAAACGTCGTCCTGAAGGGCAATATAGTTGTAACCCTCCGTGGGAGCAAGAACGCCCTTCTGCCCGAAGATGGAGTTCCAGAAGCCCGAACGGTATTTGCCGTTGTAGACCAACTGATTCAGGATCAGATCCGCATCGTAGACCTGGTCGATCCACTCGGGAGCCTCTTCCACGTCGTAATATTGGCTTTCGCCCGTGACCGCATTGACCAGCACTACGCCGCCAATGTCCCGACCGCTCCAGAAGCCGATGCGGTATTCCACCGTGGACGCCACCCAATAGGGTGCGCCGTTGTCGTCGATCTCAAAGGAAACGTCGGCAAAGATCTTGGTGGGATAATTGAATCGGATCCAGCGGTGAATGTACCGCATGAAGTATTCGCTCTCCGAATAACGGATCCCATCCTCCAGTCGGACTAAGGTTACGTCCTGAGTGGTCATGTTCACCCGCAGGTAGCCGGGGATGCCCTCCGATTGGTTGTTCAGCCATTTGATCACGTCCCCGTACAGCAGGGGCGTGACGCGGGTGGGAACGTCGTTGTAGTTGATCTGCGTATAGTCCTCGGCGATTTCAAACTGAGAAACCAGATCGCTCATTTCGCCCAGCTTGCGCTTGCCCAGAAGCATGGAGGAATTGCGGTCCACGATGGGAATCTGGGACATGTTCAGCTCCGCCACGTCCTCGGAGAAATCCGCATCATTCATGACGATCAGTTGGTTATAGCTGGATGCGTTGAAGATCTCCGCACCGATCACGTTGAAGATCACGGAAAATACGCCCAGAAGCACCAAAAGCCCCACGAGCCCCATCATGGGATAGCCCAGCGCCTTCAGCGCCGCCTTGGCTTCCCTCGCCGCACCCCGTCCCTTGGCTCCGTTGGAGACCTTCTGTACGAAGGAAATGACCTTGCCCGTGAAGTTGACCAGAATCAGGATCAACAGAGAGAAGGACAAAAAGGACCAGAATTCTGCGCTTCGGATGTTCAGGGGAGGCAGGGTGAACCAGAACACCAAGAAGATCAGAACGGCAGAGATCAGAAGTCTCAGCCCGATCGACAATGCTTTTTTCATAGATATCGCTCCATTCGCCGCCGAAGCGGCAATTTTTTTCTTTGACAATACAACGGCGAAAGATAATTTTTTCGCAACCCGAAGAAAAAAAACTTGTTCCGTCTTTTCTATTATACCATGGGAATTGCAAAAATTGTATGTTCTCCCTGCAACAAAAGAATGAGATTTTCCGAAAATGCGCAATTTTGCGGAAAAATAGTCGCAAACGAAGAAAAAAATCGATTGTTCCCCCTTTTTCCATTGACAGAAACGGTAAAATAATGTATAATAAATCTATTGATATGAAGGAGTCGTGAGGAATGAAGGATTGGCAGAGTTTGTTTGATGCGGGGGATGCTGAGGGGTTGGTCCGCCTCGGAACCGATCTGTTCCGCTCGGGCGATGAGACCTCGTCGGAGAACTGGCGGCTGAACTTGGCGGCTACGGTGCAACCCAGTCGGCTCTTGCCGTTGGCAGCGTTCAGCATCTCGGCGGTTGCCACGATCGGCGCATGTGTC
>JAFPBP010000246.1 GCA_017424085.1 Clostridia bacterium | reverse complement strand
GATGCACGCTAAAGCGTGATGAGATACAGCCCCAAAGGGGCTGATGATATGCACCACGCTTCGCGCGGTGATGATATGCCAAGCCTGCGGCTTGGATAAAAAAATTCGACAAGTTGAAACTTGTCGAATTTTTTGGCAGGGGCAGTAGGGATCGAACCCACGGCACGCGGTTTTGGAGACCGCTGCTCTACCTGCTGAGCTATACCCCTGTGTCTTCGGTTTTGCGTCGGGTTCCTGACAGGTTTATATTATAACATAAATTCCGAAATATTTCAAGGGGGGAATGTGAAATTTTTCTTACATATAAGATATAGTAACAGAATTATCACTTTTTTATGGTAGCATTACATCGAAAAGAACACCCACCATCGGAGGTTTGATTATGACTGAATTGCTTCGTAAACAATGGCTTCATACCCTGGAGAACGCGGTGAACCCCTCGGATCTGGCGCTGCTGGATAAGGCGTCCCGCATTCTGACCCAAAACATCGTCCCCGCCGACGAAAAGCCCCTCTGGGCGCCCTATCGTGGCATTTGCCCCTCTCCCTACAACTTCCCCGGCATCTGGAACTGGGACAGCGCATTCCACGCCGTGGGCACCGCCCGCTTTGACCGTGGTCTGGCGCAGGAGCAGGCGTACGCCTTCTTCAGCTTCCAGAAGGAAAACGGCATGCTGCCCGACGTCATTTTCTCTCCCAAGAGAGACAACCGTATTGAAGATCATTTCGGCAAGCCTCCCGTATGGGCATGGGCGGTGGAGCGCATGGATCGGGAATATGCGGACAGCGTATTTCTGCGCAACATGTACCCCAAGCTGGTGCTGAACGAGAAGTTCTGGCGCACCGAGCGCTTCAACGAGGAGGACGGGCTCTTCTTCTACAGCACCACCGAGACCGGTCCCAAGCGTGACCTGTTCATCCGCTGGGAATCGGGGCTGGATAACTCCATCCGCTTCGACGACGGCGTCATCGAATACCTCTACCCCATCGACCTGAACTGCTTCATGGTCTCCTTCTATCAGTCCATGCAGTACCTTGCCATCCGCATGGGCAAGGCGGACGAGGCGCAGGCGTACGCAGAAAAGGAAGCGGCGCTGACCCAAAAGATCCAGGAAAGACTCTGGAGCGAGGAGGATCAGTGCTTCTGGGACTACAACTTCCGCGACAAGGAGTTCGTCCGCGTGCTGACTCCCGCGGCGTTCATGCCCCTGTGGGTCCATATCGCCACCCCCGCTCAGGCGGCGGCGCTGAACGCGCTGGCGGCAGATAAGACCAAGCTTTATCCCTGCATGCCCACCGTATCCCTGGACAATCCCAAGATCGAGCCTGCCAAGGGCTATTGGAGAGGTCCCGTCTGGATGAACGTGGCGTATTTTGCCATCAAGGGGCTGTACGATTACGGCTTCCGTTCCACCTCCATGGGCATCCGCGATACCCTGCTGAGCTGGATGAAAAAAGACGATTCCATTCATGAAAACTACAATCCCCTCACGGGCGAGCCTCTGAACACCAAGGATTTCGGCTGGTCCTGCACCTTTGCCATGGAAATGGTTCTGGAGATGCGCTGACCTATGAAATGGCTGATTGCTTCGGATATTCACGGCTCGGCAACCTATTGCCGTCAGCTGCTTGACGCCTTTGATCGGGAGGGTGCGGACGCCCTTCTGCTGCTGGGGGATCTGCTGTATCACGGTCCCCGCAACGATTTGCCCGAAGGGTACGCCCCCAAAACCGTCATCGACCTTCTCAACGCCCGCCGCGAGAAGATCTTCTGCGTGCGGGGCAACTGCGAGGCGGAGGTGGATCAGATGGTGCTGACCTTCCCCGTGCTGGCAGATTATATGCTTCTGCCCCTGGGAGATCGGATGGTCTACGCCACCCACGGGCATCACGCAAGCGAGACCAATCCCCCGCCCCTGCCCCAAGGGAGCGTTCTGCTCCACGGGCACACCCACGTGCCCGCCTGTCGGGAATGCGCGGGAGGCTGGTATCTGAACCCCGGCTCGGTTTCGATCCCCAAGGAGGGGTCGCCGCGGGGATACATGATTCTGGAAAACACCACCTTCACGTGGAAGACCCTTGCGGGGGAAGCGTGGAAGGAATTTACATTGTGAGGTATCACTCATGAACCTGACTGCGGAACAAATTCTCCCCCTTCTCTTCGGCGCCGCCGAAACGACAGTAGAGCACGGGGTCATCATTCCCCGAAAGGTCACCGCATCCTGCCTTGCCGCATGGGATAAAATCAGCAAGACCCTGGGCGATCGGGCGCGGAACTCCACGGGGGTCCGTCTGGACTTCCATACCGACGCCGATGCGGTCTCGTTCACCGTGGCGGGCGGAAAATTCGATCTGCTGATCGACGGCTTATTTGCAGAGCAATGGATCTGCACCGATCCCGAGGAGGTTTCCGCCTCCCTGCCCGCAGGGGAGCATCGGGTCACCCTGGTCTTCCCCTCCCACTCCAACGGGACCCTGCACGGGGTCTCCCTTTCGGACGGAGCGGAGGTGCGCCCCCACGCATACGCCAAAAAACTGCTGTTTTTGGGGGATTCCATCACCCACGGCTGGGATTCGGGAAAGGACAGCCTGTCCTACGCATGGCAGGTTTCCCTGTTCTACGACGCGGATTGCATCATTCAGGGGGTGGGCGGTGCCTACTTCCATCCCGAGGTCTTTGACGAGGATCTGGACTTCGAGCCCGATCGGGTCATCGTTGCCTTCGGAACCAACGATTTCGGCTGGGGGAACCCCTTGGAGACGGTGCGGGAGCTGACCGCCCGCTATCTGGACAAGGCGGTTGCCCGCTACGGTGCCGAAAAGGTGATCTGCATTCTGCCCACCTGGCGAAGCGAGGAATCCAAGCACGGAAAATCGGACTTTTACGCCGCCTGCGTCTCTGCCATCCGTGCCGAGGAAGAGGCGCGTGGGGTGCATATGGCGGACGGCATGACCTTGGTGCCCCATCATCCCGACTTTTTCCTGCCCGACCGGCTCCATCCCAATGCCCTGGGCTTTGCTCAATACGCGCAAAACCTCATCGCATTCCTGACAAAGGAGACGAATTTTACCCTATGATCCAGGACTTACATTCCCATACCTATTATTCCTTCTGCGGACGGGACAACCCCGAGCAGATCGTGCAAGCCGCCATTGACGGAGGCATTGAGTTATTCGGTATCACCGACCATTGCCACGGAGCGGGGCACGGGCGCAAAAACGCCTATAAGGCGGCGCTTCAGATCGACCTGAGCGACTTTGAGCGGTCCCTGCGGCGGTATTACGATCACATGGATCTGATCCGTCAGAAATACAAGGATCAAATCAAGATCCTCTGCGGCATCGAGCTGAACACCGAGGGGCATCTGCCCAATGCGGCGGTGCCCGAAAGCGCTGACGTATCCTTCTTCGATTACTGTCTGGTGGAGCAATTGGACCACGAGGATTCCATCACGGGCGGGGATATTTTCACCTTCGCCAAGCGGTGCGGCTGTCCCGCGGTGGGCATTGCCCATACCGACCTGTTTTCCCACATTGCCAAGATCGGCGCCGATCCTTCGGACTATTTCAAGCGCATGGCAGAGCAGAACATCTTTTGGGAAATGAACGTGACCTACGACAGCATCCATAAGTATATCGAGCATCCCTACATGCTGGAATTCTTCCGCAACGAAGCCCAGCAGGACATTGTCCGCCGCTCGGGGGCACGGGTGAGCGTGGGCTTTGACGGGCATCGGGTGGAGGATTATCTCCCCCAACGGATCGCCGACTTCTGCAAGAAGCTGGAGGATCTGGAGATCCCCATGATCTTTTCATAACGAAAGGAACAAATTATTATGCTGAAGCTGAACAAAGCATCTTATCTGGATAAACTCCACGCCTGCTGGATCGGCAAAAACATCGGCGGAACCTTGGGTGCGCCCTACGAGGGCACGCGGGAATTTCTGGACGTGCAGGGATTCCGCTCCAAGAGCGGAGAGCCTCTGCCCAACGACGATCTGGACCTGCAGTTGGTCTGGCTTGCGGCAATGGAGCGGGAGGGCGCCGAACGGCTGAATACCAACCTTCTGGCGAATTACTGGCTGGAATGGTTGCCTCCCTTCTGGAACGAATACGGGATCTGCAAGACCAATCTGCGCATGGGGCTGTTGCCTCCCATGAGCGGCGAGGTGGATAACGCCAAATGGAAGACCTCCAACGGGGCTTGGATCCGCAGCGAGGTCTGGGCGGGTCTGGCGCCGGGGGCTCCCGACGTGGCGATCCGTTACGCCGTGGCAGACGCCATGGTGGATCACGGGCTTGCGGAGGGAACCTTGGCTGAGGTCTTCACCGCAACCCTGCAGAGCCTTGCCTACGTGGAAAGCGATATC
>JAFPBP010000245.1 GCA_017424085.1 Clostridia bacterium | reverse complement strand
TGCCCGAAATAGTTGACACCGCCCGCGGGATGTGCTATAATATGGTTAATGATGTGTTGAAGTTGTTCGTTTGGTCAAATCAGTTAATACAAGCTTATCGGGGATGAGGAAGCAGAAGTGATTGCTGAACCGATTGTAAGAAACGGTATAATAAAAACGAAAGTAGATATTATCGTAAATGCTGTAAACAAGTGATTGTTTGTCGGCGAGTGGAACGATAAATAATGAATAAAAAGGAGTTTGTCTCTATGAAAACGCGGAAGGAATCATTTTTCGGGATCCATTGCGATTTCCATGCAAAGCCCTCCAAGAGCGACACCATCGGTGCGACCCTGCGGGAGGAGGAGATTCGTGAGATCTGTCGGACTTTGAAGCCCGATTTTATTCAGATCGACTGTAAGGGGCATCCCGGTTGGGCGTCCTATCCCTCTGAGCTCGGGAACGCGATTCCTCATTTCGTGGGCGATCCCCTTGCCTTGTGGCGGAGGGTGACTCGCGAGGAGGGGGTTGCTCTGTATCTGCATTATTCGGGCATTTACGATATTAAATATACCACCGAGCATCCCGAGGAATGTGTCCTCAAGGCAGACGGAACTCTTGACGTGGGAACCGCCCGCTTGGATGGGAAATACGTAGATGAGCTTCTGATCCCTCAGCTGTGCGAGATCGCGCAGAAATATGAGGTGGACGGATTCTGGGTGGACGGAGATTGCTGGCGTGCGGCACCCGACTATCATCCCGAGACCCTTGCGGCGTTCGAAAAGGCGACGGGCATCGATCTGGAGGGAAAGATCCCTGCTACTGCAGCCGATCCCTACTATTTTGAATACATTGAATATCACCGCGAGCTGTACCGTAATTATCTTCGGCGTTACGTGGATGCCCTGCACGCAAGATTCCCCAAGCTGCAGATCACGTCCAACTGGGCGTTCAGCGACCATATGCCCGAACCGATCACGGCGAATGTGGACTACCTTTCGGGGGACTTCAACAGCTCCAATTCCTTCCATTCCGCGCGGTATGCGGGGCGTGCGCTGGCGCAGCAGAACCATCCTTGGGATCTGATGTCCTGGAATTTCCGCATCAAAGCCTGCGATCGGGCAACCTGCGTGACCAAGCATTCGGTGCAGATGCTTCAAGAGGCGGCGTCGGTTTTGGCGCTGGGCGGTGCCTATCAGAATTACGTGATGCAGAATCCCGACGGCTCACCCCAGATTCATGAGCTTCGGAATCTGAAGGAGTTGTCGGAATTTGTCCGTGCCCGCAAGGATTATTGTTTCCGCGGAACCATGGTTCATCAGGCGGCGATCTTGCTGTCTTCCTACGATCGTGCTCGGGAGATGGCTCGTCTCTACAGCCGCAACGGGTATCGAAAGATCATGGGACTCACGTCCCTTTTGGCTGACATCGGTCAATCGGTGGAGCTGGTCGGCGAGCACACGCTGGCGGGGCATTGCGATGATTACAAGATGATCGTGGTCCCCGAGTTGTATGCGGGGTTGGCGCCCGAGACGTCGGCGGAGCTTTTGGAGTATGCGAAAAACGGCGGCAAGCTGGTGGTGGTCGGAAAGAACGCCTGCAACGTGTTTGCCAAGGCAGGAGCGCCCTTTGAGGCAATTGATCATTCCGATTTTTACGAGGTTGGCAAAAAGGCGTACGATAACGGCGGCGATACGGGGCACGGCGGCGCTGCGGAGGCGGTGTATAAATCCTATTACTTCACGCTGGATGACGCGCGCTACGGCACCTTCTTCTCTCCCTGTGAGATTCGCGCCGAGGGCACGGTGGTTGCAACCCTTTCCGAGGAAATGCAGGGGAAGACCTTCCCGCTGGCGGTAACGATTCCTTACGGACAAGGCTCCGTGACGGCGATTGGGTTCGACGTGGGATCTCAGTATTCGGACGGCTCCCAATATCTCCATCGCACCCTGCTCAAAACCGTGGCGGACAGTCTGTATACCCCCATGCTCAAGGTGGAAAACGCGCTTGGGTTCTTGGAGGTGGTTTGTCTGGAGAAGGACGGAAGGCTGATGCTTCAGCTTCTGAATGCCAACGGTCATCACGGGAACCCCGTGTGCGTGACCGAGGATTTCATTTCTCCCGTTTTGGATATCCGTCTTTCGGTTGAGTTGGATGCGGCGCCCGCAAAGCTGATCCTTCAGCCCGAGGGACGGGAGCTTCCCTTTGAATATAAAAACGGAAGAGCTTATGTGGGACTGGATCGTCTCGATATTCACAGCGTGATCGAAGTTGTGAAATAAGCGATGGAAACGGAGGATGCTTGATGGAATCTTTGATCAACGTTGATAAAAATATGATTGTGAATACCACCATCGGGGATGTGGAGGTGGTATGGTACGACGTTCGTACTGCGCCCTTTTCCCTGCACGGCTTTTACGAGCCCTTGACCGAGCCTTATTTCCGTCGCGTGCCCGAAGCCGTTGCGGAGGCCACGTCGGAGGGCGTGGCGAAGCTGAGTCGGGAGTCTGCGGGAGGACGGGTTCGGTTCTCCACCAATTCTCCCTACATTGCAATTCGCGCAAAATACCGTGCCGTAGGGCGTTCGTCCCATCTGACGCTTTTGTCTACGGCGGGTTTTGATCTCTATCAGGACGGCGAATTCGGATGCCGATACGTGAAGGAATTCCGCATGCCCTACGATATGGGAGATTCTTATGAGCAGATCGTTTATCTGAACGGAGAAGTCATGCGCTTCTTTACGTTGAATTTCCCCGTGCATGCGGTTGTGGAGCGGCTGGAGATCGGGTTGAAGCCCGATGCTTCCGTAGGCGCCGCAATGCCCTACCGTGATTTGGATCCCGTGGTGTTTTACGGCTCCTCCATCGTCCACGGCACGGCGGCAAGCCGCCCCGGCTGCATTTACCCCGCCGTCATTTCCCGTGAGCTGAACCTTGATTTTTATAACCTGGGTTTTTCGGGACAGGCGAAGGGGGAAGAGGTGCTGGCACGGTGGATGGCAACCCTGCCCATGAGCGTTTTCGTCTGCGATTACGATCACAATACCCCTTCTCTGGAGCATCTGGAGGCGACCCATTATCCCATGTATGAGGTGATCCGTCAAGCCAATCCCGACGTGCCCTATATCATGGTGACTCGCCCCGACTATTGGACCCTGCCCCGCGCACAGGAATACATCCTTCAGCGCCGTGATATTATTATGGCGTCCTATCTGAAGGCGCGCGCCACGGGGGACAAGAACGTCTATTTCATCGACGGGCTCAGCTTTAACGTAGGCGCCCATCAATATGAAATGTCGATGGACGGAGTTCATCCCAACGATGCGGGCTTTCTCCGCATGGCGGATGGCATCGGCACGGTGATCCGCCACGTGCTGGAAAAGAAAAACGGTTGATTCGAGAAAATCACAAGGGGTGAGAGGAGTCTCACCCCTTAAATTTTGGGGAATATTGTCCGTAATTTGATGATTTTTCACGATTTTCCCTCAGCTGCTCTTGACAAACCCGCGAGGACATGGTATAATATATTTTAACGTTACCCATTACGGGAACGATATGATGGATTGGAGTTGGTTTTAGTCTATGGGTAGTGACAGTATACCCTTATGGATCGTGTTTTTTGTCTGCGTGATTGGAGGCGCTTATTTTGCCGCCACGGAAAGCTCTTTTTCCGCGGTGAACAAGATCCGCATCAAATCACTGGCAGACGAGGGAAACAAACGCGCCAAGGGCGTTCAGTACGTACTCAACAAGTTTGACAAGGCGTTGACCACCCTTTTGGTTGGAAACAACGTGACCAAGATCGCGGGGGCGGCGGTGTTTACCATCCTTGCCACCGACGTCTTTCGGGAGCAGTTCGGCAAGTCCGAGGAATATTTATCCTCCTTCGGATTTTCAATTCTCTGCTCGGTGCTCAGTACGGTGATCATTTTCTTCTTCAGCGAAATGATCCCCAAGAGCTTTGCCAACGACCGAAGCGAAAGCGTATCCCTGTTCTTTGAGGGATCTCTGCGCTTTCTCATGAAGGTTTTGGCTCCCGTGGCTGCGTTTTTCAACCTGATTTCCAAGTTCGTGTCCAAGGTCTTTGCCCCC
>JAFPBP010000244.1 GCA_017424085.1 Clostridia bacterium | reverse complement strand
GTATACGCTGTGAGCACGGGAAGAATTTTTGACGTCAAGGAGTTCGCCATCCACGACGGACCGGGGGCGCGTATCACCTTTTTCTTAAAGGGGTGTCCCCTGCGGTGTCCCTGGTGCCATAACCCCGAGGGGCTGTCGCGGGATCGGGAGCTGATGGTGAGAACCGCCCTTTGCACCCAATGCGGAGCCTGCCGCATCCCCACCGATACCGAAGAATTCCGCAATTACGGGCGAAACCCCGCCGCCTGTCCCAAGGGGCTGATCACTCTGTGCGGGACCGACACCACCCCCGAGCAGGTGCTGGAGCGGGTGCTTCCCCTCAAGGAGATGCTTGCCCTTGCCGAGGGAGGCGTGACCTTCAGCGGCGGCGAGCCCTTAATGCAGCACGAGTTTCTGGAGGAATGCCTCATCCTCCTGCGGGAAAACGGGATCCATACGGCGATCGAAACCAGCGGCTACGCGAACCCGGAGATCTTCCGACGCATCACGGACCTTTGCGATTACGTGATGATGGATCTGAAATACATGGACGAAGAGACTCATAAGCGGGTTTTGGGCGTTTCCAACCGCGTCATTTTAGAGAATGCCGCCCATCTGAAGGAGCATCATCCCGCTTTCGTCTTCCGCACCCCAAAGATCCCCAACTATACCGACACCGACGAAAATCTGGCGCAGATCAAAGCCTTCGTGGGCAACGCGCCTTGGGAAATTCTTCCCTATAACACGTTGGCAGGAGCCAAATACCCCATGATCAACAAAACATACCCCTTAAAAGAAGGAGACTGAACCATGAAAAAGCTTACCGTAGTTTGTCCCGAAGCCACGGGGACCATTGCACCTGAAATTTACGGGCACTTCTCCGAGCACATCGGCGGCGTGTTCTACGACGGACTTTGGGTCGGAAAGGATTCCGAAATTCCCAACGTCAACGGATTCCGCAAGGATATCGTGGAAAAATTCCGTGCCATCAACCCTCCCGTCCTCCGCTGGCCCGGCGGATGCTACGCCGAAACCTACCATTGGAGAGACGGCATCGGAGAGAATCGCCCTGTCCGTCCCAACTGGTGGAAGAAGCACGACGGGCGCGACGAGCCCAACCACGTGGGAACCCATGAGTTCATCGAATTCTGCGAGCTGGTTGGTGCAAAGCCCTATTTTGCCGTAAACGTCACCTCCATCACCCCCATGGAGGCACGGGATTGGATGGATTACTGCCTCTCTCCCCAAGGCTCCACCACCCTTGCCCTGGAGCGTGAGAAGAACGGTCACCCCGAGCCCTTTGACATCCCCTATTGGGGCGTAGGCAACGAAAACTGGGGCGGCGGCGGAAACATGACGGCAGACTACTACGCGCTGGAATACCGTCGCTTCGCCACGGTCATGAAGAACCTCTGCTGGGACAAATCCGATCTGATCGCAGGAGGCGCAAACGGCGCCGATTACAGCTGGACGAAGGACCTGGTCTCCAATCTGGCAGGAAGCAACGCCCCCGTAGACGGCATGTCCTTCCATTATTATTGCGGCAAATCGGGCGACTGCGTGGATTACAACGAGGACGACTGGTATATCCTTCTGGGCAAGGCGGAAAAGATGGAGGAGCTCATTCGCCGCCATTACGCCTTCACCGTGGGGCACGGCATGCAGGACAAGATGAAGCTGGTCATCGACGAATGGGGATGCTGGCATCCCGACGGATCGGGTCCCAGCAAGGGCTACAACCTGTTCGAGCAGCAGTCCACCATGCGCGACGCCGTCATCACCGCCCTGACCCTGAACATTTTCAACAACAACTGCCAAGCCATCAAGATGGCAAACGTGGCTCAGCTTTGCAACAACCTCCATTGCCTCTTCCTGGCAGGCGGAGAGAACTGCATCGTCACCCCCACCTATCACGTGTTCGACATGTTCAAGGCGCATCAGGGAGCAACCTGCCTGCGCACCCTCATGACCGACAACGACGATCTGAAGGAAAAGGTATCGGTCTCCGCCTCGGTCAAGGACGACGTGATGACCATCACCATGGCAAACTGCTCCTGCACCGAGGATATTGACGTTCTCCCCGAGCTTCTGGGACTGAACCGCACCGTAAAATCGGCATCCATGACGGTCCTTGCCGCCGACGATATGCACGCTCACAACACCTTCGAGGCTCCCGACGCGGTGGTACCCGTCACCTGCGCCGCAGACCTGACCAAGCCCGTAACGGTGCCCAAGGCAGGCGTGGTCACGCTGACGATCACCCTCGGAGAATAAGACGGGGTCTGAATTCGGATTCCTACCAATTGATAGAAAAAGGCAGAGAATGCATTTACGTTCTCTGTCTTTTTTACTGTATGCGCGGAATTATAGATACAAATGAATTGAATTTCCCCATTTCGTCATGCATCGCAGATGCAATTCACGGCATGAGCCAAATTCATTGCGCACCGTCGGAAAGACGCTGTGCAAAGGGCTTGATTTTTTTTCGATTCTATGGTACAATATACGGGAAAGGAAGGATTACTTATGTTTTTAGCCCAAGGACGCCCCGCAGACGCGGATCTGCGCCTCGAAAAGGAACGGAAGGTCTACGACCTTTTGGATCAGTACGCCCTGCCCTACCAACGGGTGGACCACGAGCCCGCCATGACCATGGAGATCTGCGCCGAGATCACGCAGATTCTG
>JAFPBP010000243.1 GCA_017424085.1 Clostridia bacterium | reverse complement strand
GGTCCCCCTCCCCCTCCAAGAGGTGGAGGCTTACCCTTGTGCCGCACTCATTTTTTGCTTTACCATCCGAGAGGAAACTCTTGGACGATGCAAAACAGAAAGTCCGTGCACAAAGAGAAAATATCTACCCCCCTCGGCGGAAGGATTCCGCCGACCTTGGCTTTTCTTTGGTTCTTTCTTTTCACCCGAAAAGAAAGAACATACCCCCCGTCTTTTCTTCTGAAAAGAAAGGACATACCCCCCGTCTTTTCACTTAATCGGTCGTGCCGATCATGATTTCGAGGATCTTGCGGTCGGTGTCCCGCATGCCGTCGTGACCCAAAACCCCCACGTTGCGGATGGTGTTCTCCACGCCCTTGCTGACGATGCCGTCCCCGCCGAAAAATTCATTGTCGCAGCGGTACATGTTCCAGCCCAAAAAGCCCGCTTCCACCGAAAGGGCGATCTTCCCCGCGCAGGACGCCTTCGCCCCGTCGCAGATGATGCCGCTGGAAATGGCGAGGGCGTTGACCAGCGTATGGGAGATCTCCCGATACCGTCCCCCCTCCAGATAGCAGATGCCCGCCCCTGCGCCTGCGCCCGCACAGACGGCGCCGCAAAAGGCGGAGAGCCGCCCCAGAGCGGTTTTCAGATGAATGGCGGTCAGATCGGAGACCAACAGGGCACGGAGCATTTTATCCCGCCCGATGCCCCAGTCTTGAGCACAGACCACCACGGGCACCGATGCGGTGATCCCCTGGTTTCCGCTCCCCGACAGGATCACCACGGGCAGGGAACAGCCGTTCATGCGCGCGTCGCTTCCCGCCGCCGCCCACGCCTTCGCCTTGTTCTGGGGATCGTCGCCCCCGAAGCGCAGGATGGTTCGCCCGATGCAGGCGCCCCAGACGTGGTCCAGCCCCTCTTGGCAGATCGCCATATTGCATTGGATCTGACGGTCCAACAGGTCCTCCACCAAGGAAAGATCCACCGTTTCCGCAAATTCCACGATTTTTTCCACCGACAGACAGGAATGATCGCTCAGCCCGTTGCTGGCTTCCCCCTCCACGGGGATATCCTGCAGGATCTGACCGTCCTTTTCCAAAAAGACCACGTTTGTGTGAGCGTTGGCAACCCGCAGGGATGCCTCGTGCCCGCCGCCCCGCACGGAAACGGTGTAGTCAAAGGCGAGGGAGCTTTCCCCCAAGGTGACGGAAATGCAGTTTTTTTGTAAATACTTGTGGATTTCGCCCCGATCGGCGTCGGTCACGTCGGCAATGACCTCCAGAAGCTTGTCCGCCTTGCCCGCAACCAGCCCTGCCGCCACCGCCGCCTCGATGCCCCGCAAGCCGCCCGTGTTGGGCACGGTGACGCTCTTTGCGTTCTTGACCAGATTCCCGCTGACCGTCACCCGAACCTCCTCGGGCAATTCTCCCAGCAGATCCCGCACCCGTGCCGCCCCGTAGGCGAGGGCGATGGGCTCGGTGCACCCCATGGCGGGAAGCAATTCCTCCCGCAAAATCTCAATATATGCGCGGCTCAGCGTCTGATCCATAAGCGACCTCTTTCGGCGTATTGTATACCTATTTATTATAAATGATTTCCTCCGATTTGTCAAGATGTCTTTCTTTTGAAACAAAAGATTTGGCAAATTGCCACATTCGCTATTGACAAATATAATCTTTTATGGTAAAATTTATATATAAACTTGAAAGGAAGGTTTATCTTATGGTTAAAAGTGTTCAAAAAAGGTTTTTTGCAATGGCTCTTTCTTTTGTTCTCCTTTTATCAATGGTAGGTGATGTTTTCCACGCGGTTGATATTGTCGATGAAGATGAATCTTCCGCATATTCTTGGCAAGATGTTTTTGCTGGGATTGCAGATCCTCGGAGCATGTTTGATCCCATTGATGAATCTGACGTCCCTGAGGCTGTTGGGTATGATGTTGCCGTATCTCGAGGGCATGTGCAACGTCTTTACTCCGAAGAAGGAAATAGTCTGAATACGGTAGTTTTTCTTAATGCTGATGGAACAAAAACATTGTATTCTTTTGATTTTCCTGTTAAATATGTTGAAGCCGATGGTGATATCGCTGATATTTCGTTGGAAATTGCGGATACTGTAGCTTCCGCCGCTCCCTATCAATCTGCGACAGGGGATGCGATTACTCGTTTTTCGGCAAATTTGGATGATGGCATTAGTTTGTCGAAGGAATCTACGGAAATCAAGCTGACTCCGATTCTCCCGATTCCTGATGATGGAACTCTCTCCATGACTGCACAAGCCACAGCCGCGCAGGTCTCTCGTGTAAATAGAAAGAAAGTTTCGTATTACTATGATGAGTATACTACGATTGAGTATTCTTTAACTTACACGGGATTCAAAGAAGATATCGTAGTCTCTCAATATACAGGGCAAAGCGAATATGCGTTTACTTTGGAGACGAACGGGTTAACCTTGGTGAATGAGGGAACTTCTTTCTATCTTGTAGATGAAGAGGGCGTGCGAAAGGCGACTCTTGGCGATATTATTATTTTCTCTGCAGATGAAAAGAATAATACGATGGGGTATATGACTGCGGTCCCCGTGGTTAGGAATCAAAAGTACCTTCTTACGATTCATGTGGATCCAGAGTATCTCCAAGATCCGGAAACGGCATATCCTATTCGAATCGATCCTACGATTGAGATCGATTCCGATAGCGGTTCGGGCGTTATTCACGATGTTACGATAAACGAACTTTCCGGCTCTTCCGGTTCTTCCGGATCCCTCTACGTTGGTTATCGTGAAACCTATGGAAGAACTCGTATCTTGATGCGGTTCCCTGGGCTGAATCTAAGTCAAATTCCGTCCGCTTCGCACATTACAAGCGCAACTGTTCAAATGCGTGACCTTATGTGTCAAAGCGCAGCAATGACGTTAGAGTGCTATCCCTTTACCGGGAATGAATGGGTGGAATCTACGGCAAATTGGTCGAATGTCAGCCCCAATAGCTATGGAACATTGTTGTCAAGTAATGTTATTTCGCAAGCAAATGGATTGACGCAAGATGTTTCGCACTGGTACTCCTTTGATATTACTGCGGCTGTTCAGGGTTGGAAGTCCGGGAATTACAATCAGAACAAAGGAATTCTCTTTAAGGCGCCGTCTTCTGTTGAAGGTGTAACGTATATTAGTAAAACCTTTGGTTCGTTTAATCGGTCCTCGTATAAGCCGACGCTTACGGTTACCTATGTTGAAGGGTCCGCAAGTGAGTTTGTTGATGGTGTTTATTATGCGAATAATAAGCAGTATGGGGATTATTTGCGTTTTTACAACGCCTCCCTTTCTCCCCAATCCGGATTGCTTAGTGATTTGGGAACGAGTATTCAGTGGACGATTGTTGGGCTTTCTGATCAGACCTATGCGATTCGCGCTGTGAACGATCCTACAAAATACTTAGGAGTCTCCGGGGATTATACATCGGTTTCTCTTGTTACTGTCGGAGAGACGGCTGTTCCGTCGAATTGCCGTTGGTTGATTTCCGTTGCGAGCGGTGGTGGCTGTTTGCTCCGTAGTACGTATAACGCCGGTTATCTTTCTACGAATGGAACAACGTTGTACACGGTCGATTCTGTAGGAGCTTCCGGTTCTTTATTGTATAATAGCTGCGTGTGGAGACTTGCACAAACAAGCTATTATGGGAGCAATTCTTCTTACGGCGTGATGGAATTGTCAAGCAGTACGACCTTTATGCCGCTGAATCTTTCTGTCGGTTATGTGAGCACGGCGCAGATTTCAAAGGGTAATTCTAAGGAGATCTGGTGCGAACCTTCTGACTTCGTTTATATGACCTCTGGGACGATTGTGAATATAGATTCGTTTTCGGGTAGGTTTACCGCAAAAAAGGTTGGTTCAGAGCCTTATTACCTAGAGCATAAGGTCACTAACAGAGTTTTGATATTGCGAGTTGAGGTGTCCGGTCTTTTGATATATCAGACAAGAAGGTCGTACTACTTGGAAGCGGACGGTTCTGCTGCGGAAGATCTTATGTGCGGAGATAAAAGCGAGGCGGATCTTGAATCAATGTTTGGTCTCACGTGGAATCTTATGTATCAGAATAAATCGGAGGCGGAGCTGGTTGCGCAGATGGACGGGACTGCGATCCTGTCTTCTATAACTGATGTAGCAATGGAGGATGTCGCGCGACATATGATCGATCGTTTTTTGATCGGGGAGGGTACTTCGTATAGTAATCCTGTTCTCACTCAAAGAATTTACAACCATTCTTCGACACAGGCATACGTTTCGAGTATTGAGAATATCTTGCGGAATATGATCAATACTTACTGTGATGATATCACTGCAATAGAGTATTCGACAAGTTTAAGTGAAACTGATAGGGATGATCATCCGGTGGTTTCTGCGATGGATCAAGACCCTGTTGCGGAGAAAATGCCCGTATTTAACACGCCCATTGATGATTTTAACGGACTTGCATTTTGTGTCCATAGTTTGTGGGGAAATAAATTCGAAATTACGGAATTTACCATGACGGGAGATTCTTACACGTGTGTTATCCATCACACCTTTTATGACCATTTTGGACTAAATGCTGACGATCTTTCAGATCTCGGTTATGAAGAGATATTTGGTGCGTGGTATATATTGCAGCATTACGATGCATATGACCAAGCGTATAAGCCATTTTTGACCCTGATTGAATTTGACGATGTTATAACCGGAACAATTGGTTGAGGTGATTGTATGTGGAAGAAAATCAAACCGTATCTTTTAACCGCTGTAATTTCCGTATTTATTACCCTCCTCTTAATTCCCGTCGGTTTTTATTGCTTGTTCAGAATTTCGCAGATTGGTCCGATTCCCGATATAAAGCCCTACGTGGAGGAACTGACGCTGGTTAAGGACTTTGTGCAGGCCACAGTTCCTTCTTCCGAAGAGTTGAAACTGTATAGGATTGCCAACAGGGACGACGGGGACTATATGGTTCGGATCGGATCTCCCGAAGAGGCTTATCTGCTTCCGTCCGACGTCGCCGAGGCTTATGCCCATTTGGAAGAAACGTTACTTGAGATTGATCACGTCCCCCTGGATTATATTGACGTTAAAGGTGATGTGATTCAGTTTAGTTCCAGGGAGGAGGCCCGCTACGGGTTCGCATTCTCTCCTAAAGGACGTAAGCCTGTTCGGGAAATGGAAGAATATGCGATCGTCGTGAAGCGGCTGATGCGAAATTGGTATTACTTTAATTAAGGAGGAGTTCTGATTATGACGAAACATAAAATTTGGAAATTTTTATCCCATGCAATCCTTGCGGGCGCTTGTGTCATTGGAACGATTCTGGTCGTGGCGTTTCTTCTCTTTCAGTTTCCGGAAGTAGTGGTTGGCTATTTGCTTAGTTTTGGTCAACTTGTGGAAGCCCTCGGATTGCAGTATCTGAGTTTTATTGCTTGACTTTTTTCAAAATTTCGAAAAACCCATTGCTTTTTCTTCGAAAATGTGGTATAATATAGGAAAGAGATCAAGTGAGGTGTTCTGAATGGCAATTCGATTGAATGAAGACCCCGAAGTGGTTGCCCGCGTTCGGGAAGGCTTGAAGGCAAAGGGCGGATATTGCCCCTGCCGCATCCCCCGCACCGAGGAATATAAATGCATGTGCAAGGAATTTCGGGATCAGATCGCAGATCCGAATTTCGAAGGATACTGTCATTGTCTCCTGTATTACAAATCCAAGGATTGAACGGAGGAAAAAACGATGGTCATCACCAAGGAAAATTTTGAAGAATTGGTCCTGAACGGAGAAAGAACCGTGCTGTTGGACTTTTGGGCGGAATGGTGCGGCCCCTGCCGTATGATGTCCCCCGTCATCGACGAGATCGCCGACGAGCGCCCCGACATTCTGGTGGGCAAGGTGAACGTGGATAACGATCCCGAGCTGACAAACCGCTTCGGCATCGTCAGCATCCCCACCTTCATCGTCCTGAAAAACGGCACCCCCGTGGCTCAGACGATCGGCGTCAAGCCCAAGGACTCCATCCTCGACCTGCTCGACTGATTTTTTGCAAAGCGATGCGGCACCTTCACGGTGCCGCATTTTTTTCTTTATGATCCGGGAGGGGGAAGTAAGTTTGCGACCTTTCCCATGCAAAACTTACTTTCCAACCGTCGAAAGTGCAATCGTTTGAATTCTGCAAAAAGAAAGTTGATGCACAGACGGGAGGCTCCCATTAGTAAGGGGAGCTGGCACGGCGG
>JAFPBP010000242.1 GCA_017424085.1 Clostridia bacterium | reverse complement strand
GCTTCTGTGCACGAACGCCCTATTGTTTCACGATCCGAGAGTTACTCTTGAATCGCGAAAAAACGTTGAGAATTGCACAAAAATTAAGCCTCCCTTGTGTAAAGGGAGGGGGACCGCGAAGCGGTGGAAGGATTGTTTCGGTTCAAATGTTGCCTGCCGTCCATAAACAAAACACTTTGAGTTCACAATCACCAATTTGGACCGTTTCGACAATCTGAGGCGCCGAAATCACTCGGCGCCTCAGAAGGATTCAGTTGAATTGAAGACGGGGGAATTTGCGAAGCTTGCCCCGATAGATCTCCCGCACCGACGCCAGCTTCAAGAACTGGATGGGCTCGGGAATGGAGGGCAAGTCTGTGGGAGAAACCACGTTGAACTCCTTCAAAATGTCCCGCACGAACTCGGAGCAATAATAGGATCGCTCGGGCTGATAATGGATTCTCAGGGATGCCAAAAGGAGCCCTAAGGTATTGTAGGTATAATCGTGGCGGTTGATATACATCTCCGTCAGCCGATCCTCGATCAGCCGCTTCTGTTCCTCGGTCACGGAGATCTCCAGCACCACCGCCTCGGTTTCGGAAAAGCGGCGGAAGGTCCCGAAGTGAGGCGATTCCAGCACGAATCCGCCGATGAAGGGGTTATAGGGATTCTTGCGGCCGAAGGAATAAATGGCGGTCAGGGTGGGATCAAGGGTGAGGGAAACGTGATTGTAGGAGGCGCGGGTGATCGCCTTGAGCATGCGGGACAGAATGGTGCCCGTCTGGGTGACGACGATATAGATCTTGTCTTCACGGGAGGATAGAATCTCGGTCATAGAACGCCTTTCCTGCCCTCAGGCAATCAGAAACGACGACGCCAGAACGGCGATGGTCATCAGAATGTACAATCCCGTAAACACCCAGAATGCGGGAGCGGTCGCCACGGCGCGCAGGGCGGAGGACGTATCCAGAGAGCGGGGGATCTCGGACAAATTCAGCATTTTCTTCCGCAGAAGCAGGATCAGGGATACGATTCCCCAAAGAAGGAAGGCCACGTCCACCACCGTGCTCCAAAGCCCCACCGCCTCGTCACCGAATTTCACGGAAAGGATGGTCAGCGCACACGCCCAGGCGTTGTTGGCAAAATGAAGAAGCACGGGATAAAGGAAATTCCCCGTTTTCAGATAAACGAAGCCGAGAACCAAGCCCAAAGCAAAGGCGAAGGGGATCTGCTGGACCGTGGCGTGCATGAGCCCGAAGCCGAAGGCGGAAACCAACACCGCCAGCCACGGATGGAAATGCTTCAAGGGGCCCGCGATGCCCGCACGGCACAGGATCTCCTCGCTGATCGGAGGCAGAAACGCCAGCACGAAGGTATAAAAGATCGCCTGCAGAACCGTTTCGGGCACGTAGGAGGCAAAGACGTCGGGGATCACAATCCCAACCTGCTCCAGCAGGAGCAAGCCCCAATAGATCAGATAGTTCATCACCGTGGAAACACCCAAGAACAAACCCAGCCACAGGACCAGATCTCCCTTGGGAGCAGAGACCTTCATCACGCGGCGCAGGGGGATCTTCAGGCACAGAAGCGCCACGATCATGGCTCCGCCCAACAGGAGAGGATACAGGATCTGCGGAATGACGAAATCCACGTAATAGGGATCGTAGGTCACTCCGAACAGCGCCAGCGTCTGAAAGAGCACCGTGGGGAAGGTCGCCACCGACTGAAGCGCCAAGGTCAGGCACATGATCAAAAATGCGGCGTTAACACGGCTTCGCATCAACCGTTCGGGGGTCATAAGGCTCCTTTCCGAGCACCAAACATGAAAAAAATGCGGCGCTCTGCGAAAAATACTTGACATTTTCTGAAATAATGGTATAATATAATCAGCGCGATTGTTTGCAAAACACAATCGGAAGGAGTTTTCTATCGATGAAAATCAAATGGTACAAACGAATTCTGCCGCCCGCCTGCCTTGCGATCTTTCTGTTTCGCCTGCTGGAGGTGCGTATGGTCACCGATTCCGCCACGGGAATGGTGAAGGTCAATTCAGCGGCAGAAATTCTGTTCAACGTGGTTTTGACATTGCTCGCCCTGTTCTTCTGCTCCGCTCTCTTCATGAAACGGGAGCCCAAGCCCGCAACGGTCCGTCTCTATCGGGAAAACAAGTCGGATGCGATCTTCGGCATCGGAGGCGCGGTTCTGACCGTAACGGCAGGATTGTTCCGCTTCTTCTCCGAGCTGACCGACGGCGTCTTTGCTCTGGATCTGAAGATCTTCGGGCAGGCAGCCTTCTGGCAGCTTTTGTTGGGCGTGGTCTCAGCCCTCTTCCTGATCTTCTACGTAACCTGGCCCAAGGTCAGCGCAAAGCAGGACCTGTGGCGAATTCTTTCCCTGTCCCTTACCGCAAGCTACGTGACAATGATGGTAGACAGCTTCATGAACTCCGACGTGGTCTTTTCTCATCTGCACGGCGTCTTTACCGTTACGTTCTACGGTCTTGCCGCGGCGGCATCGGTAAATCTGTCCAAGGTTCTCTGCCGCTTGACGGGACGGCGCGGACTTTTGATCTTTTCCAATCTTTCGGCGCTGGTTCTGTCCCTTCGGCTGGCTGATGCGGTTCTGTATCTTCTGCCCGGCAATCCCTACGGAATCGAGATCGCCCTCTTCTCTCTGGGAGCGGACGTGTTCATCACCCTGCTGCTCCTGTCTCAGGCATACAAGCTTTTCAGAAAGGTGAAGCGCCCCGAAGAAGCTTGATCCAACAAAAGAATCCGATCGCACCTCGCATCTGCGGGGTGCGGTTTTTTATTGCGCCACGAAGCAGACCCATTCCCTCTTGTGCTTTTCCTCCAGGATCGTAAATCCGTTCCGCTCCAATGCGGCACGGACCTCGGCGGCGCGGGGCGACAAAATCCCCGAGGTAATGAAATACCCCTGCGCCTTCAGATGGCGGCGGATCATGCCGCTGAGGGGGATGATCACGTCGGCGACAATGTTGGCAACCACCACGTCGTACACGCCCAACGCTTCCTTCAGCAGGGTATCGGACTCGTCAAGAATGTTTCCCGCAAGGGACGAAAACCGTCCGTCCAAGGGGTTGAGGGCGGCGTTTTCCTTTGCAACCCGTGCGGCGTTGGGATCAATATCGATGCCGAGCGCAGTCTCAGCCCCGCAAAGCAAGGCGGCGATGGAGAGAATTCCGCTTCCGCATCCCACGTCCAGCACCGAGTCCCCCGCCTTCACGTGGTCAGACAGGGCTTCAATGCAGGAGGAGGTGGTTTCGTGAGAGCCCGTTCCGAAGGCGAGACCGGGATCGATGATCAGCATTTTTTCCCCCTCGGCGGGCTGATAGGTCTCCGCCTCCCAGGCGGGAACCACGGTAATGCCATCAAAATGCAGGGGCTTATAATATTTCTTCCAGCCGTTGAGCCATTCGGTGTCCTCCACCTTGGCGTAGGAGACCTGATAGGGAATTCCTTCCGCACCAAAGCGCCCCTCCATGTATTCCATGGCGGCGGCAAGGTTGGCGTCCTTTTCAAAATAGACGTGCAGGATCGCCGTTTCCTTATCCTTGTTCATCAATTCCTCGTCCACCAGATTGATCTGCTTGACCAGCTCGCAATCCATC
>JAFPBP010000241.1 GCA_017424085.1 Clostridia bacterium | reverse complement strand
ATTGGCAAAAAAGGCGCTATCGTTCCCGCTTTGGAATGCGCGCTGGCAAGTTGCAGAGATCTTAAAAAGAAGAGATACATCCTTTTCGGAAAAGTATTTGCGGCTATACCAAAATGACCCGGTAGAAGTTGTGCGTTGTAGGGCTTCTTTTAATTGACTTCGCAATCTTCATCATAGAAATAGCACCGAAACGCAAGATTCAAACACAATCGATCCTCTCGTCATGGCGGGGGGATCGGTTTTTTCTGCGGAGATTTCCGAGGTTTTCCGAAAAAATCCCTTTACAAATGCGTGGTTTTGTGCTATAATGAACGTAGAAAACAAAGCGGAAAGGAGATCGGAATGAAGCGCTATTGGAATTTGTTTCTGACCATGCTGAAGATTGGGCTTTTCACCTTCGGCGGGGGCTACGCCATGATCGCCCTTTTGGAAAATGAATTCGTTTCCAAAAAGAACCGGATCCCCCGTGACGAATTTCTCGACATGGTCGCCATTGCCGAATCTACCCCCGGTCCCATCGCCATCAACGCCGCAACCTACATCGGCTATAAAACCTTGGGCGTTTGGGGGTCCGTGGTGGCAACCACGGCGGTTTGCATTCCCTCCTTCGTCATCATCTATCTCATTTCTCTGTTTTTTGACGCCTTCCTTGCGGTGGAATGGATCGCAAACGCATTTCTCGGCATCCGCGTCTGCGTGGTCTATCTGATCGCCTCCGCAGGGCTGAGGCTCTGGAAGGGCATGAAAAAATCGCCCCTGTCCATGGGCATTCTGATCACCGTCGCGGCGGCAATGATCCTTTCTTCCCTCTTTGCCGTCTCCTTCTCCACGGTATATTACATCCTCATCTGCGGCACCGTAGGGGTCTTTGCCTACCTGCTGGGGCGCCTGCGGGGAAAGGAGAAGCAATGATCTATCTGGAGCTGTTTCTCACCTTTCTGCAGATCGGCGCCGTCTGCTTCGGCGGGGGCTACGCCATGATTCCCCTCATCCGCGATCAGGTCGTCCTGCGGGGCTGGCTGACCGAGGGGGAGCTTTTGAACATGATCGCCGTTTCCGAATCCACACCGGGTCCCATTGCCGTGAACATGGCAACCTTCGTGGGCTCCTCCCAAGGAGGCGTTTTGGGTGCGCTGGTGGCAACGCTGGGCGTGGTTCTCCCCTCGTTTCTTATCATTCTGATCATCGCCGCCCTCATCCGAAATCTTCTGCAATATCAAGGGGTGCAGGCCTTTCTGCGGGGGATCCGTCCATGCGTGGTGGGGTTGATCCTCTCCACGGCGGTGACTCTGCTTCTCAGCACGGTTTTCGGCATTACCACCGTTCACACCGCCCCCTCGACGGATCTTCGAGGACTTGCGATCCTGATCCTATTGGTGGCGTTTGCGATCCTGTTCAAGGCGCTGAGGAAGAAAAAGCCCTCCCCCATTCTGATGATCCTTTTGTCCGCAGGACTGGGCGTGATCTTTTACGGAGTATAACATGAACAAGTTTGAAGGAATGCTCTTCTGCACCGATCTGGACGGCACCCTCTACGCCGACGACAAGACCGTTTCAAAAGAGAATCTGGACGCCATTGAATATTTCAAGTCCCAAGGCGGGCGATTTACCTTCATTACGGGACGGGTGCCGCTGACCTCAAAAAAGATCTGCGATCAGCTCCGCCCCAACGCCCCCTTCGGGTGCATCAACGGCGCAGGGATCTTCGACCCGCAAAAAAATGAATATCTCATGACCATTTCTCTGAATCCCCAAGTGACCGACCTTCTGCGGGAGGTGGATCAACGGCTGCCCGACGTGGGGTTTCAGTTGAACACGGAGCAGACCATCTATTTCTGCAAGGACAACGAAGCCATGCAGATCTTCCGCCGCAACACGGGGCTTCCAAACGTGGTCCGCGCCTACGAAGACGTGACCGAGCCCATTCTGAAGGTGGTGTTCGGGCACACGGAGGACGCGCGGATCCGTGAGCTTCAAGCCCTTCTGACGAGCCATCCCAAGGCGCACCTGTTTGACTTCATCCGCTCCGAATTCCGTCTCTTTGAGATCCTGCCCAAGGGTGCGAGCAAGGGGACGGTGCTGTGCCGTCTGGCAGAAGCGCTGGGGATCCGAAGGGAAAAGACCATTGCCGTGGGAGACTATCACAACGATATTTCCATGATTCGGCAGGCGGGCTTGGGCATCGCCGTGGCAAATGCGGTGGACGAGGCGAAAGCCGTCGCCGATCACGTCACGGTCAGCAACAACGAAAGCGCCATTGCAGCCATCGTGGACCTTCTGGATCGAGGGGAACTGTCGATCTGAACTCAGAATCAAACTGCGAAAGAGAGGATTTTATCATGCAAACGCTCAAATTCGATCTGAACCAAACCGGAAACGAATTCAAAATTCTGAACGCCACCAACGGCGGCCCCTGGCACAAGCGCCACGCCACCGATCAGTACCGCAGTAATTTCGAAGACTACAAAGCCGCCCGCATGCCATACTCCCGCAACCACGATTCGGGCGTCCTCGGCATCTACGGCGGCCCCTACAGCCACGACATCACCCGCATTTTCCCCGATTTCAACGCAGATCCCAACGATCCCGCCTCCTACGACTTCGCTTGCACCGACGAATCGATTCTGTGCACGCTGGACGCGGGAACACAGACCTTCTTCCGTCTGGGGCAGACCATTGAGCATCAGATCAAAAAGCACGGGACCCTCCCTCCCCCCGATTTCAAGAAATGGGCGGTGATCTGCGAGCACATCATCCGCCACTACAACGAGGGCTGGGCAGACGGCTTTACGCTGAACATGCCCTATTGGGAGATCTGGAACGAGCCCGATCTGGATACCGACGATTCCACCAACAAAAGAACCTGGGGCGGAACCAAGGCGCAGTTCTTTGATCTCTACGAAATTGCCGCAAAGCATCTGAAGGAATGCTTCCCCCATCTGAAGATCGGCGGTCCCGCCATTTCGGGTAAGCTGGATTGGGCGGAGGATTTTCTGCGGGAAATGCAGGTGCGCAAGGTCCCCATTGACTTCTTCTCCTGGCACGTTTACGGCACCTCCCCCCAAAAGTTGTTGACGAGAGCCGCCAAGGTGCGGGCGCTGTTGGATCAATACGGCTACGAGCATGCGGAAAGCATTCTGAACGAATGGAACTACGTGCGCGGCTGGACTGAGGACTTCTGCTATTCCATTCTGGCGATCCACGGCATTAAGGGCGCCGCATTTTTGGGCGCGTGCATCTGTGCGGCACAGGCAAGCTCCATTGACATGCTCATGTATTACGACACCCGCCCCTCGCCGTTCTGCGGAATGTTCGACTATTATTCCTACGGAAAACTGAAGGGATATTATCCCATGTATTGGTACGGGAAATTCTACGATCTGGAACGGGAGATCCCCTCCTGCAACGAAATTCCCGATATCTATTCCCTCTGCGGCATCGACAAGGACGGCAAGGTTCTCTCTATGATCGTCCATTACACCGAGGACGACAACGCCCCCGAGAAGCAGATCGCCTTGGATTTCGGCAAAAAAGGCACCTACGAAATCTACCTTCTGGACGAGACCCACGACGGGACGCTGATCGCAACCACCTCGGATCCGACTCTGACCCT
>JAFPBP010000240.1 GCA_017424085.1 Clostridia bacterium | reverse complement strand
TTTGGGTGATCCACGCTCTGACCTGCGCTCTGTGCGGGCTGATCTGGAAGAAAAAGCACAAATACGATTCCGCCGCCACCGTCTATCATTGGGTCGGCATGGGAATTCTTCTTCTGGATTCTTTCATTTGCATCTGGACCGCACCCGACCTTCCCCACGGAGGCATCGTTTACACCCTCGCTCTCGTCGCCGCCGCCTTGGTGCTCCTCCGTTTGCGGTATTCCTCCGCGCTGGCGTTTCCCCTGTTGCCTGCGGCGATCCTTTGCCTGCCCGTGACGGTCTCGGCAACCGAGGCGTCTTCCCAATGGTTCGGAACCGAATGGTGGGGCGTCGTGGCTCCCTGTGCGGGGCTGATCCTGCTGCAGGGGATCCGAAGCCTGCGCATCAAGCACCCCACCGCGGCGCAAGCAATCTCCGATTCCTGCTGGGAGGCGGTGTCCGCCCTTTGGATCATCGTCTTTTCGGTTGCCATCATCGAAGCAGGGGACGCACAGTTCCCCGACAAAAGCCTCCTGCCCTGCCTCATCGCCTCAGCGCTGCTTCTGATTTTGGGGCTCATGAACCTGCCTCGGGTGCTGAACTCCCGCTCCACACCCCTCACGGTCTGGTACGCCGTGAAGTTTACCGCCCTCACCCTGCTCCCCATTGCCCAATTCACCACCCTGTTTGACGAGCAATTCCTGCTGAGCCTTGCGCTGATGCTGGTGGCTGTGATCTGCATTCTCGCAGGCTTTGTCACAAGACTCAAGGGGGTTCGGGTCTACGGGCTGGTGCTGCTGTTATCCGCCGTACTGAAGATGGTAATTCTGGACGTTTGGGATCGGGATTCTCTGATCCGCGTGGTCTCCCTTTTGGCGGGAGGGGTCATCTGCTTTGCGGTCAGCGCCCTGTACAACGTGGCGGAGGAGCGGCAGAAACGAAACGCTCTGAAGCAATCCGAATAATTTGCCATGCCAAGGACGCCTGCGGGCAGTCCGTCAACATAGAGAAACATCCCGATAGGAGAAACGATCATGGGAATGAACATCGCTCAAAAAATCATCAAACACCATCTGATCTCGGGGGAAATGATCCCCGGCAAGGAAATTGCCATCCGAATCGATCAGACCCTCACCCAGGACGCTACGGGCACCATGGCTTATCTGCAATTTGAAGCCATCGGCATCCCCCGCGTCAAAACCAAGCGCTCGGTGGCATACATCGACCACAATACCCTGCAGACCGGCTTTGAAAACGCCGACGATCACCGCTACATTCAGTCCTGCTGTGCCAAATACGGACTGTATTATTCCCGCCCCGGCAACGGCATCTGCCATCAGGTGCATCTGGAGCGGTTCTCGGTTCCCGGGGACACCCTGCTGGGAAGCGACTCTCACACCCCCACCTGCGGCGGCATCGGCATGATGGCGATCGGCGCAGGCGGCTTGGACGTGGCGGTAGCAATGGGCGGCGGCGCCTTCCATCTGACCATGCCCGAGGTCATTCGCGTCAATCTTCACGGCACCCTGCCTCCCATGGTTGCCGCAAAGGATATCATCCTTAAGCTTCTTGAGATCCTGTCGGTAAAGGGCGGGGTAGGCAAGATCATCGAATACGGCGGAGACATCGCCTCTCTGTCGGTGCCCGAGCGCGCCACCATCACCAACATGGGCGCAGAGCTGGGCGCCACCACCTCCATTTTCCCCACCGATAAGGTCACCGCAAAGTTCCTGCAGGCGCAGAAGCGGGGCGGGGACTTCATTCCTCTGGAAGCCGACCCCGATGCGGAATATTCCCGCGTCATCGACATTGATCTGACCACCTTAAAGCCCCTCGCCGCCTGCCCCCATTCTCCCGACAACATCAAGCCCGTGGCAGAGCTGGCAGGGAAGAAGATCGATCAGGTCTGCATCGGCTCCTGCACCAACTCGTCTCTGTACGATATGATGAAGGTTGCCAAGATCCTGAAGGGCAAGACCGTGGCGGAGAACGTATCTCTGGTCATCGCTCCCGGCTCCAAGCAGGTGCTTGACATGCTGGCGAAGAACGGGGCGCTCAGCGACATCATCGCCGCAGGTGCCCGCGTTCTGGAATGTGCCTGCGGACCCTGCATCGGCATGGGACAGGCGCCCAACTCCAACGGCGTTTCCCTGCGCACCTTCAACCGCAACTTTGAGGGGCGCTCGGGCACGGCAGACGGGCAGATCTATCTGGTTTCCCCCGAAACCGCCGCCGTTTCCGCATTGAAGGGCGTCTTCACCGATCCCACCACCGACGATACAATCCTCGACGTGACCCTGCCCGACGTCTTCGACGTGAACGATAACATGATCATTCCTCCCTATCCCGCCTCCGAGGACCGACAGGTGATCTACGGGCCCAACATCAAGCCCTTCCCCCTGAACACCGCTCTCCCCGAGACGCTGACCGCAAGAGCGGTTCTGAAGGTGGGCGACAACATCACCACCGACCACATCATGCCTGCGGGGGCAAAGATCCTGCCCTTCCGCTCCAACATCCCCTATCTGTCTCAGTTCTGCTTCGGCGTGTGCGACAAGGAATTCCCCGCCCGTGCCAAGGAATGGGGCGGCGGATTCGTCATCGGCGGACAGAACTACGGACAGGGCTCCTC
>JAFPBP010000239.1 GCA_017424085.1 Clostridia bacterium | reverse complement strand
GTTGGCACCGCCGATCTCGTTGAGCTTATAGATGAGCGAAACGCCGTCCATCCTCTTGCCGTCAAGTGCAACCGGAATACCCTTCTCAAAGGAGATCTTGACGTAGGTGGGGGTATCGGGTGCCTGCTCGGGAGCAACGCCCATCTCAAGGAAGCCGGGCTTTGCATACTCGGGCTCGTTTGCGGGATCCTCAAGGTCAAGTCCCTCGTGCGAGAGGTGCCAGAGGTTCTTATCCTTCGAATAGTTGGTCTCACGGTTGATCTTCAGAGGAACGTTATGCGCCTCTGCGTATTCGATCTCCTCCTCGCGGGATTTGATATCCCATTCACGCCAGGGAGCGATGATCTTCATTTCGGGAGCGAACCGCTTGATGGTCAGCTCGAAGCGAACCTGATCGTTGCCCTTACCGGTGCAGCCGTGGCAGATGGCGTCGGCGCCCTCCTTGAGAGCGATCTCAACCAAGCCCTTGGCAATGCAGGGACGGGCGTGGGAGGTTCCCAGCAGGTACTCCTCGTAGATGGCGCCTGCCTTCAGACAGGGCATGATGTAATCGTCCACGTATTCGTCGGTCAGATCCAGAACGTACAGCTTGGAAGCACCGGTCTTCAGAGCCTTTTCCTCCAGCCCCTCCAGCTCGTCCGCCTGCCCAACGTTCCCCGAAACGGCAATGACCTCACAGTTGTTGTAGTTCTCCTTCAGCCAGGGAATGATGATCGACGTATCCAAACCGCCCGAATAGGCGAGTACGACCTTCTTGATGTCTTTCTTTTCCATAGTAATGCCTCCGCACTCAAAAAAATAAGAATAGAGATATTATATCACGAAACGCATATATATGCAAGAGTTTTTTCGGTTATTTCACAATTTATTCGGAAATTCCCCGCTGTTTTTGCATATAAACTGCATAAATATCAAATTACGGGAAAATAATTCAAAAAATGCGGGTTGACAGATGAGAAAAAGTGTGTTATTATTAAGGAAGAGAATCGTTTTAAGTACAGTTTAATTGCTTACGGTACAATATCATCAGTATGCTACGGAGAAAGGATCCGCCTATGAAACGCTTTTTTTCTGCGCCTTACCGATTTGTTCTGATCCATTGGATCGTTCTTCTCCTCGTGACGGGGGCGATCCTTCTGGAGACCTTCGTCATCCCCCGCGGGGTTGCCGTGGAGCCTCCCATACCTCAGAATCCCCAGGTTGGCGCTACCGATGAGTCCGTGTCGGACCGTTCGACGCAGGAGACGGACGGCGGCGCTGCCAATGATACCGCATCGGATGCTTCTACGCAGGAGCCCACCGACGGTACCACCGAGGATTCCGCGCAGACCGAGCCCGTGATTACGAAAAATTCCTATCGGGATGCCAATATTTCCATTACCATCTCCACCATCCGCCGCTTTGATACCGACGTGTACGTTGCCGACGTGGTGGTGTCCTCGGTGGATTATCTGAAAACCGCCTTTGCCAACAATACCTACGGGCGCAATATCAAGCAGACCACCTCCAAGATCGCCGCCTCCGTGGGTGCGATCTTCGCCGTTAACGGGGATTACTACGGCTTTCGCAACAGCGGATACGTGATCCGCAACGGGGTTTTGTACCGTGATTCGGTCTATTCCTCCTCCCGCGAGGCATTGGTGGTGGGTGCAGACGGAGCGCTTTTTTCGGTCTATGAAAAGAAGGTTTCGGCAAAAAGCCTCTATCAGGACAATGCGGAGCACGTTTTGTCCTTCGGCCCCACGCTGGTGCAGGATCGGAAGATCATGGTCACTCCCTCCGACGAGATCGGAAAATGGACCAGCAACCCCCGCGCCTCCATGGGAATGATCGAGCCTCTGCATTACGTGTTCATTGTCTCCGACGGTCGGACAAGCAAGAGCGCGGGACTGTCTCTGTATCAGCTGGCGCAGGTCTATCTGGAATACGATTGCGAATTTGCCTATAATCTGGACGGGGGAGGCTCCGCCACCATGGTCTTCAACGGTCGGGTGATCAATATCCCCACCGACGGATCCTACGTGGGCGAAAGGAAGGTGAGCGACATTGTTTACATCGGATATTAAGCGCCTTCTGATCAAGCGCCTTTGCGCTTACGGCGGTGCCGCTCTGGGGTGTCTGATCTTTTCTCGGATCTACGCTCTGTTTTCTCATGGCGTTTCCTCTTTTTTTATGACCTTTCTGTGGCTTCCTCCCCTGGTTGCCGCCCTTCTGTTCGGGGGCGTGATCCTTCTGATCCGCCGCTCGTCGGCGTGGTTTGACCGCCTGTTTTCCTGCGGGGTGTCCTGCGTGACGGTTGGGTTTTGTCTGCGGGGCGTTTTTGAGATCGCGGGCACCGATTCGCCTCTTCTTTGGGGAATTTTTCTGTGGGGCGGGGCGCTGATCGCCGCGTCTGCCGTTACCCTTTTGGGAAGCGGAAGAAAGGATCGCCGGTCATGAACGTTTCTCTCGTCCAACAGTTTCCTCCCACCTCGGGCAATCCTCGCAACAGCGAAGGGGCTTTTCTGCGGGGCAAATCGGGAGAGATCCTCTTTGCTTACAGTCAATACGCAGGCGACAGCAATCACGATCACGCCACCTGCAACGTTGCGCTGACCGTATCCCGAGACGAGGGTTTGACCTGGTCGGAGCCTCGGATCATTGCCCGCGCGAAGGAGGATTTCGGAACGCAGAATATCATGAGCGTTTCGGCGCTGGCGCAGGAAAAGGGAGATCTGAGCTTTTATTTTTTGGTAAAAGAAAACGATTTCTCCACCTCCCTTGCCCGTGCCCGCTCCTCGGACGGCATTTCCTTTGTTTGCGAGCGTTGCGGGGTCGGTTTTCCCCGTGCTTACTACGTGATCAACAACGATCGCCTCGTCCGCACGCGGAGCGGTGCCATCCTTGCCCCCGCCGCGTATATCACAGCAGAGCAAAATCGCAATGGGGGCGGCGTGCCCTATACCGCAACCTGCCTTGTCTCTCACGACGACGGAACGTCCTTCGTTAAGGCGGCGTTTGATTTCACTACCACCGATCGGACCAATGTCCGCTACGGTCTGCAGGAGCCCGGAATTCTTGAAACCGAAACGGGATTTTATTATTGGATGCGAACCGGCTACGGTCGCCAGTACGAAAGCGTTTCGCAGGGGGCATTGGAGGATCTTTGCACGCCCTGCCCCTCCCCCTTTACCGCACCGCCCTCTCCCATGCAGATCAAGGAATACGACGGCGTTTGGTATGCGGTTTACAATCCCATTCCCCGCAGCAACGGTTACGAAACGCGGGAATATGCGGGAACCTGGGGAAGGACTCCTCTGGTGATTCGGAGATCCTCGGACGGGGGTGCCACGTGGGGTCCGCTGAATGTCGTGGAGGACGATCCCACCCGAGGGTACAGCTACCCGGCCCTCTTCAAGACCGACGACGGACATCTTCTTCTTGCGTACTGTCGCGGTGATGGGGCGGACGGGAACAACCTTTGCCGCCTTGGGATCGCGCGGATCGCAATCAATGAGATTCAATAAGCAAAAAGGCTGTTGCCCGCAAGGGTAACAGCCTGATTTTATGCCTCGCCTCGGGCGTGCGCACGGTATTGGGCGGGGGTTTCGTTGCAGACTTGGCGGAACTGCACGTAAAAATAATTGGGGGTCTCGTAGCCCACCTCTGCCGCAATCTCGCTCACGCTCTTGTCGGTTTCCCGCAGAAGGGTCTGCGCCAGCGCGATGCGGTGCTTTTTTACCAGCTCGGACAGAGAACATCCGTATTTCTTTCGGATGATGCGGGAGATCTGCTTGGGACAGAGATACAGAACCTTCGACAGATCGGACAGACGGATCGGCTCCCGACAATGCTGGTATACGTACAGATCGATGGTATTGATGTATTGACGGATCTTTTGTGAGGCTCCGCTTGCCCCCACGGAGAACAGAGGACGAAACACCTCGGCAAACAGAAGAGCGGTCAGATGAGGCTCCGTGCCGTCGGAGCAATCGCTTTTTGCGGATTTTGCCAGCTGACGAACGTAGAAGCTCCCCTCGTCGCTCAAGGGAACGGCGGTGGCATTGTCTCTCAGCGCCTCCGTGATCTCGTTTAGGCGGCGGCTCTTTTGTCGGTTTGCTTTTTGCTCCCATTGAAAATACAT
The DNA here is from genome assembly GCA_017424085.1 of Clostridia bacterium. GTDB lineage: Bacteria > Bacillota > Clostridia > Oscillospirales > UBA644 > RGIG995. The sequence goes on along the minus strand of JAFPBP010000239.1, from coordinate 1,984 downwards.
GCAATATCCCGTCAGCTCGTGGGGGATGGTCCTGTGGTCGAACAGGGGAGGCAGGATTACTGCGGCAGGGGCTTGGGCGCGCACCGTTTTGCCCTGCCCCTCAATCGAGATCGCTCCCTGCAGGACGAAAAAGATCTCGTATTCCGAATGGCGGTGCCGTTCGGTCACGTGATCGGGCAGGTTCAGGGGAAACGCCTCGTCGAACAGGACCACCGAAAGATCCAGCTCTCCCACCTGCGTACGAATGGCATTCTCTTTCATTCCGATTCCCTCCCTTTTTCTTCATTATAGCGCGGGTTTGTGACGAAGAAACTATAAAAAAAGGACATTTTTCTAAAAAGAAGTCTTAAAAACAGATTGAATTCTTCCCGCCGTTCCTGTATAATGAAGATGTTATACGGAGGTGCTTTTGAATGCAACCTAAAAACGCAACGGTCCGCAGCTTTCTGACCGAATATGTTCCCGCTGTTCTGGTGGCGCTTCTGATCATCGTTTTCGCTTTTTTGAACGAGCAGACCTTTTTGAAGACCCTTCCCACGCTGGTGACGCTCGTTGTGCAGATCATGATGGTCCACGCCAACCGTTATGGCTTTCTGGTGGGCGGGTGCAATGCCGCCTTGTACGGCATCGGCTATCTGACCGAGGGGCTTTATTTTTCCGCATCGTCGGCGATCCTCTTCTCCTTTCCCATGCAGATCTGGTCCTTCTTTCATTGGAGGAAGCATTCCGACGGACAACGGGTTTCGTTCCGCCTCATGAAGCCTTGGGTGACGGTCTGCACCGTGTTGGGCATGCTTGCGGCGTGGTGGGCGTGTCTGCAGTTTTTAAGTCCTCTTTTTCAGGATGCCACTTATCCTGCGTTGGATGCCTACAGCTTCGTTTCGGGGATCGTGGTGACGGTTCTGATGACCTTCCGCTTCGTGGAAGCGCAGTATCTGAGCCTCATTGCAGGAGGTGTTCTGGTGGTCATGTGGATCCTGATCGTCCTTCAGCGCCCCTCCAACGTGAACTTTTTGATCATTTCGATCTATAATTTGATCCTCACGATCAAGGCGTGCGTCAGCTGGACTCGCCTCTATTGCGGTCAATCCAAAAAGAAATTGTCTTCGGAGGTCTGAATATGAAGAAAAATCTCGTCTGCAATCTTCCTCCCATTCTCGGAAATCCACGCAACAGCGAGGGCGCCTTTGCCCGCGGATTCCACGGGGAGATCCTGTTCGTTTACAGCCGCTTTCGCGGGGACAGCTGCCACGATAACGCCTGCAGTGATATTGCTCTGATCGTGTCGCATGACGAAGGGGAGACCTGGTCCGAGCCCCGCGTGCTTTTGCGCTCTGAGGAATTCGGCGTGATCAATCTTATGAGCGTTTCCGCCGTGGAGCAACGGGACGGCTCCTTGGGCTTTTATTTTCTGGTGCTTCATCCCGATACCTTCCATACGGATCTGGGGCGCTTGATTACCTTTGATGGGGAAAATTTCACCTCCGAGTATTGCACGTACGATAAAAGCATCCGTTCGGGGTATTATTGCGTCAACAACGACCGCATCGTGCGCCTGTCCGACGGACGGCTCATGGCGCCCTATTGTTGGGTGTCCTCCGAGGCTGCCAAGACCGATCGGCGGGATCCCTGTCATTGCGGCTCCTTTTTGTCCGACGACGACGGAAAGACCTTTTACGATGCGGGGTTTGATTACGTCTCCACCGATCTTGCAAACTCCCGCTACGGCTTTCAGGAGCCGGGCGTGATCGAGCTTTCCGATCATCTGTATTATTGGACCCGCACGGGTTACGGCAGACAGTACGAGAGCGTTTCCTATACGGGCCCCTCGGGCTTCCATTATCCCCAACCCAGCATTTTCACCGCCCCCGTATCTCCCATGCAGATCAAGGAGCACGAAGGGGTTCTTTATAACGTCTACAATCCCAAGCCCCGCTGGAACGGCTACGAGGAATACGAAAAGGAGCACCCCGGTGTGTGGAGC